>CAYJMX010000025.1:10421-13285 GCA_964371485.1 uncultured Gammaproteobacteria bacterium
ACCACAAATTACCATTTAAAACATCCTTCAAAAGTTCAATTAATTTATCTGGATTTATATCTTTGTAGCAATAAGCACTTATACCAGCGTCAAGACATTTTAATACATCTTTTTCAACACTATGAGATGTCAAAATAACAACTTTTATTTTTTTATAGAGCGATTTTATTTCTTCTGTTGCGCGCACCCCATCCATTCCAGGAAGCCCAAGATCCATAATAACAAGATCAACAGGATTATCCTTTAAGGTGTCAAAAGCTTCATTAGCATTAGATGCCTCAAAAATTGTTTCAATGAAATCAGCCTCCTTGAGAGATGAAACAAGGGCAAACCTTGTAAGTGCATGGTCTTCAACTATAAGAATATTGTGTTTTTTTAACATTTTTAAATTATATTACAACTTTTTGAACTTTTGCAAGAATTTTTGCATTATTTACATTTTTTTGTTATTTTTAAAAAAAACGGAAAGTTTATTATGATTGAAATTAAAGATGTAGAACATGTTGCAAAGCTTGCAAGATTAGAACTCAGAGAAGATGAAAAAGTTAAGTATTGCAATCAATTAGGCGACATTTTAAAATATGTTGAACAAATGAATGAAGTAGATACAACAGGTGTAGAACCTATGAATCACCCAATCGACTTTACAAATGTATATCGTGAAGATGAAATACAATATGACAACACAAGAGAAGAGCTTATGGCTAATGCTTCAGAAGTTGAATCTGACTGCTTTAAAGTTCCAAAAATAAATTAGAATTAGACATCTTTAGGGGTTTATAAATGACAAAATATATTTTTATCACAGGTGGAGTAGTAAGTTCACTCGGAAAAGGAATTGTGGGAGCATCGCTTGGAAACTTGTTAAGAGCTCGAGGATTTAGCGTCACAGTTCAAAAATTTGACCCATATATAAACGTCGACCCCGGAACAATGAGCCCATTTCAACACGGTGAAGTTTTTGTAACAGAAGATGGCGCAGAAACAGACTTAGACCTTGGGCATTATGAAAGATTCATCGACACTGATCTTGGAAAAATAAACAACGTAACTTCTGGAAGTGTATATCAAACCGTTATTAACAAAGAGCGTCAAGGGGATTACCTTGGTGGCACAGTTCAGGTTGTTCCACATATTACAAATGAAATTAAGTCAAGAATTGCCCAGGCAACAAATAAATTTAAACCAGATTTTCAAATTATTGAAATCGGCGGAACAATAGGTGACATTGAGAGTTTACCTTTTATTGAAGCAATCAGACAATTTAAATCTGAACAAGGTATTCAAAATGCAATATCAATTCACTGTACACTTTTGCCTTACCTGCCAACATCAGGCGAATTAAAAACAAAGCCATCACAGCACAGTGTGCAGACCCTAAGAAGCTATGGTCTTCAGCCTGAAATGCTTGTTTGTAGAACTTCTCATCCAATCGCACAAGATGAAAAAGACAAGCTGGCACTGTTCTGCTCAGTGGCAAAAGAATGTGTTATTGAGTGTAGAGACATGGAAACAATTTATGAAGTTCCACTGGCACTTGAAGCGCAAAAATTTGCTCAGTCAGTTTTAAAGCTATTAAACTGCAAACACAAATTGCCAAATCTAAATGAATGGAAAAACCTTGTAAAGAAAATTAAAAATCCTAAAAAAACTTTAAATGTTGCAATTGCAGGCAAATACACGGAACTAAATGACGCTTACATAAGCGTTGTAGAGTCAATCAAGCATGCATGTTACGCCAATGAAGCGAAAGTAAAATTAAAATGGCTAGCTTCAGAGGAGTTTACAAGTAAGAAAAAAGTAAAAGAAGAACTTGAAGGTATTGATGCGGTTGTGGTTCCAGGGGGATTTGGCGTAAGAGGAATCGAAGGAAAGTTAAATGTCATTGAATACGCTAGGGAAAACAATCTTCCGTTTTTAGGGCTATGCCTTGGCATGCAATGTGCCGTTATTGAATATTCAAGGAATGTACTAGGTTTAAAAGATGCGAATTCGACAGAATTTGATGAAAAAACCAAAAACCCTGTAATAGATTTAATGTTAGAACAAAAAAATGTAGCTGGTTACGGCGGAACAATGAGACTAGGAAGCTATGAATGCCACTTAAGAGATGGTTCAAAAGCCCAAAAGGCATACGGCAAAAAAGTCATCACTGAGCGCCATAGACACAGATATGAAGTAAATAATGAATTTAAATCACAAATCGAGGAAGCTGGATTAATATTTAGTGGAAATTCTCCAGACGGCTTATTGGCCGAAATTGTAGAATATCCAAAGAACGATTGGTTTGTAGCATGTCAATTCCATCCAGAATTTAAATCGAGACCCAAGGATGCTCATCCATTATTTATGGGCTTAATAAAAGCAGCTATAAAACAATCTAAATAGCGCCTTCGACTCTTGCAAAACCTTCATAACAGCCGTTCATATTTGAAAAAATAATTCTAAATATGCCATCATATGGATGCGTTAATTTTGCAAATATAATATCAAAACCGTCATCGTCATTGTTATAATTTGATTTTTTAGCGATAATCGAGCCACAGAATTTACTACCTTGATAGAAATTAATGTATGTTTTACCACTTTCGTGGGTTAAATCAAGCTGATAATGTCCGCTTTGGATTTTTATACCTTTATAGTCTTCGATTGTTGACGGGATTATTATATTTGGTTTGCGATTAACATATTCTTTTAAAGACGTTCCAAGCTCACCCGATTCTCTTTTTTTAAACTTATCATCAGCGGGTTGTTGTGACTGATTGTTTCTGTTTAGCCATTTATTAAACTTGGTGAAAATTGTTTCGCGCGATTTTATTTTTTGCTCAATTGCCGCATCAAACTGTTCTTGGGTTACAGCGCCA
>CAYJMX010000026.1:0-2217 GCA_964371485.1 uncultured Gammaproteobacteria bacterium
TTAGAATTATTGAGGGAAACAAAGAAAGAACTCAGGCGTTTGAAGGTACTGTTATCAAAAGACATGGTGCTGGAATCTCTAAAACAATTACTGTAAGAAAAGTATTCCAAGGTATTGGCGTTGAGCGTGTATTTGCAATCTACTCTCCAAGAATTGAAAAAATTCAAGTATTGAGAAAAGGTGATGTAAGACGTTCAAAACTATACTACTTAAGAGAGCGTTCTGGTAAAGCAACTCGTATTAAAGAAAAAATGGAGCGTAGATAGGAACCACCAATGGCTCATATACATTGGTATCCTGGTCATATTGCAAAAGCTCAGCGAAATCTAAAAGAGCGTTTAAGCCTTGTAGATGTTGTAGTTGAAGTCCTTGATGCAAGAATTCCAAGATCGAGTGCTTACTCAAATATAGAAAATCTTATAAACAATAAATGCAGACTTATTTTATTAAATAAGTCTGATTTGTCTGATAACAGATATAACAAAGCATGGGCAAGAGAAATTGAACAAAGAACCTCCGCCGTTGTTATGGTTACAGATATGAATAATAGAAAAGATATCGATAGGATTATAGATAAAATTGTTGAAATATCCAATCCGATTATGCTTAATCTTTTAAAAAAAGGCCTTTTGCCTCGTCCAGCTCGTGCTATGGTTTTAGGCATGCCAAATGTTGGTAAATCAAGCACCATAAATAGATTGATTAAAAAATCTAAAACAAAAACTGGTGCAAAAGCCGGTGTCACAAGGCAGACTCAATGGGTGAGAATTAACCCCAAGGTTGAATTACTTGATACCCCAGGGATTATCCCAACTGTGCAAGATGATCAAGAAGTCGCAATTAAGCTCGCGTGTGTGAATTCAATTTCTCAAAATGCTTATGATGACGAGTTTGTGGCAATTAAATTGTTGAAATTAATAGCAGGCGCTGGTTATGAAAATGTCTTAAGAAAATATTATGGTGTTGAAGAGGGTGAAATTACAGTTGAGAATATAGCGCTTGCTAGAAATTGGATTGTAAAAGGTGCAAACCCTGATGTTACAAGAACTTGTGCCTTTATTTTGTCAAACTTTAGAGAAGGAAAAATTGGAAACATTACCCTTGAATTACCCACTGTTTGATTTTGATAATTCTTATAAAGAACCCCAGAAGACCCCAATAGGATTAGAAATTCAAACTTATGATTCTATTTTAGGGACAGATGAAGCAGGCAGAGGTTGTTGCGCGGGTTCAGTTTTTTGCGCTTGTGTGATGTTTTTTGAAGATGTTGATATGAATAAATTTCAAAAGCTAACCGATTCAAAAAAGTTGAGTGAAAAAGTAAGAGAAGAATTGTATGATTTAATTATTGAAAATTCTTACTATAGCGTTGTTGAAATCCCTGTAGAGAAAATTGAGGAGATAAATATTTTAAATGCTTCATTACTGGGGATGAAAAAGGCTTGCTATGAAGTGCTTGAAAAGCACAACGCACTTTCTCCCTTGCTTCTTGTTGATGGGAATAAAAATATTAAAGAGCTTAAAATCCCTCAAAAATATATTATAAAAGGTGACTCTAAATCAGCATCAATAGCTGCAGCGAGTATTTTAGCAAAAGTTTCTCGTGATAGATATATGAAAGAGTTGGATAAAAAATACCCACAATATTTGTGGTCTAAAAATAAAGGTTATTTAACAAAAGAGCATATCAATGCCATAGAAAAGTATGGCAAATGCGAATTTCACAGGTTGAGCTTTTTAAAAAACTATTAGTGATTTCTGTGATCGTTTTGATATTGCATATCTTGTAAGAATTGTTGGCCATTCATAACAACTTGATATAACTGTTTTAAATCGCCTTCTAATTTTCCTAAAACTTGTTGAGCGTATGCTTGAGAGTCTTCTTTAATTTTGATAGCTTCTTCTTGGGCAGCTAATCTTGCGCCTTCAGCTTCGTTGAACGCTTTCATTCTGATTGCTTCGCACTCTTCAATTACTTGCTCTTTATATTTAATAGCGTTATCTTCAATTTCTTTTTTAAGATTTGCTTCATCTAAAAGCCTTCTTCTCTCATTCTCAGCTTCTGATACAATTCTTTCTGCTTTCATTCTGGCATCTTGAATGATGTCGTCTTTTTTTCTTAAAATAACGTGAGCATCTATTATTTAAATTGATATAGCATCTGGAAATTGAGATATAATTCTTTATAATTATTGGCATTTAAATACAATTAAAATA
>CAYJMX010000026.1:2227-5324 GCA_964371485.1 uncultured Gammaproteobacteria bacterium
AAATGTGAAACCCAGTTTCCCATAGCTGATTAAGCCTATCAATTAAATCATACATTTTTTCTTCTGAACGTGACATTTTGAAGTTTTTACCTTTCTTTTTGCTGTTGTAAATATTCTACCACACTTTTGGGAACAAATTTAGAAACATCTGTATTATGATCTGAAAGTTCTTTTACAATGCTTGAAGAAATAAAGTTATACTTTGGCTTTGTTGTAAGGAAAACGGTGTCTATTTCAGGTGCGATTGAATTGTTTGTTTGACATAATTTTAATTCATATTCAAAATCGCTTACCGCTCTTAATCCTCTAATTAAAACTTGCGCTCCCTTTGATCTGGCATACTCTATCGTAAGCCCTTCAAAGCTGTCTACTTCAACGTTTCCTAATTCTGAAATGCATTTTTTAATTAACATAACTCTATCTTCTGTGGGTAGAAAATATTTCTTCGATGAGTTTTTTAAAACTGCAATGATTACCTTGTCAAACATATTTGATGCTCTTTGTAATACATCTAGATGCCCTTTTGTTATAGGGTCAAAGCTTCCTGGATAAATTGCTGTTTTAAATTTTTTCTCGCTCACAATTAATATTATATTTTAAAAATTTTTATCTTCAAACTGTTATTGAAAATGAGGGGGTTTTGTAAATTTTTTGTAATATTTTTTTTGTTTATATCACTTTTTGAACTTCATCTCTCTTTATTGTTTTGACATTATTGATAGGCGGATTCGATGAATATTAATTCAGCATTATTGCAAAAGGTTAGTTTACAACCCCAATTTACATCAAAAGCTAAAGAAAAACAGGTCACATCCCCAATAGCGCCACAAACCCAAAAGCTTGCAAAGCTCCCATTGGGTAACATTTATGGTGCAAAAATTAATTTTAGGGGAAATGACTATAATCCAGCTCAAGAAATATTGGATCAAGCAAGTATTGATGGTAAACCATATACTGATTATTACACTTTAGAGAATTCTCATTACGGTGTAAATCGTGGAGATAAAAGATGGATTGCTGGAGTTGAACCGCAAAATTTATTAAAGCGCCCGCTTGATCATGCGATAAATTCTATTATGACATTAACTTATGGTCGTAATATGCCAGATAAAATCCCGTCAAATATCCAAACTCCAAACTTTGGCGACAGTTGGGGGAGATATGCAAATTATATTGAAATTAACAATAGAGCGCTAGCGCAAGTAAATGGCGATAGGACACAGGGCGCTATGTTGGGCGCAATTAAAATGCTTCCTGCTATACCACCATCTCATGATAAATGGGCAAATTGCCTTGTAGTATCTCAGCTTTACCCAAATATTTATGGTGATGGCTGGAACAACAATGGGGAAAATTCTTTATATGGAATTAAGCTAGAATATGAAAGATTGTCCGATAATATTGGTTGGACGAAAATTGGCGATAGAGTGTTTACACCAGAAGAGCAAACAAAAGCATTTAATGATCTGGCGCATCTTCGCGGTTTTAAAACATCTTTTAGAATGGTAATATCTGAAGATCAAATTAAAATAGGCGACTCTGGTCAATTTAGATGGCACGATGACGCTCATCTTGAGGCATTTATTCAAGCGTGCGTTAAGGGTGTAAATCTTGGTTTCGATGGCATTTTCTTTGACAGCATAAAGCACGTCGGAGGTTACGACTGGGGCAATTACACCGGCGTTGGCGCCACTCCTGATGAAGGCAAAATGGGCTACATTTTAAATGAAATAAGATCGAGAACTGGAAGATATGACTTAAGTTTTAGTGGTGAAAAAACTCACGGTGATCAACACAGATATAAAAACATGGGTATGACAGCCGGAACTGCTGAAGTTTCTGCTGATAGCGCATGTGATATAAAAAGAATGGGCAAGGGAATGACTTGGTCTTCTGATTTCGCTTCTGGCCCTGTGGTGTCTGATGATAATGACACAGGTGCTCAATCGTATGAGCAGCGCTTAAATAAAATAAGTAATTCATTATTTGCCTATGATCATATGAGCGAAAAATTACCATCATTTATGCAAATGCATGATTTATTCCCATTAAATTATGAAACAAACTCCCACGATTTAATGATGGAAAATAAAAGATTTTCGCATACTGGAGATCAATACGAGCACTATGATAACTTGTTTGCAAACACTTGGGGAGAAGTGGTTTATCGCGATAAGGTAAATGAGACTTTTGCTTGGATGTATGATCATCAAGATTAAAAAATGACTTTATAAAAAAAATCATTAATATATATGAGAAATTAAATTAAATTCAAAAATTCGCTGAAGTGACTTAAATTCGTGTCGTTAAATTGAACAAAAGGGAAGATTTCTCAATATGTTTAATCCAAAAATCCAGTCTTATATTAATTCTAGCGGTGAAGCTCAAGCAAAACTTAGAGCTGCACAGCTTAATTCATATGTCGATTCTCTTGCTCCCACTTTACCAACACCAGAAGAGCAAAAAATTGCAAAGCCTTTTGAAGAGGTTTTAAAGGTTGCAAAAGAAGAAACCGGCGAGATTTTTAAAATCGATAAGCCACCAATGATTTCTTTTGGCGCCTTGACTAAAAAGGTGAATTATACAAAAAATGAAATTTTAGAATTAATTGATTCAACGGCAAAAAAATATGGGGTTGATGAGAATCTTGTAAGAGCTGTTGTTAAACAAGAATCTGCGTTTAATCCAAACGCAAAATCCCATGTTGGCGCCCTTGGCCTTATGCAACTTATGCCAGGAACAGCAGATGAACTTGGGGTTAAAAACCCAATGGATCCTGCACAAAACGTGGACGGCGGAGTTAGATATTTAAAACAAATGTTAAACACGTTTAATGGGAACAAAATTCTGGCGCTAGCTGCTTACAATGCTGGACCAAATGCTGTTAAAAAATACAATGGAGTCCCGCCATACAAGGAAACTCAGAATTATGTAAGAAAAATTCTAAGTACGTATTTATAAGATAAAGGATATAAAAAATGTCAGAGGGTATAACACCAAAAATTAATTTATTTGAAAGAATGGAGTTTTCTAAAATTGATTCTCCAGGAACAATGCAGGCTGCTCGTTTAAATGACGTTGAAATGCCTGAAACAAC
>CAYJMX010000026.1:5334-8025 GCA_964371485.1 uncultured Gammaproteobacteria bacterium
GGCCTTGTTGAACAGTTGAATACATCTGTGAATGCTCCAGAAGAGCTCACGCAACAAGCAATGCTTGGAAAAGCCGACATCCACGATGTAATGGCTGCAATTGCAAAGTCTGAAATTAACGTCAGCATTGCAACAAATGTCACCACAAAAGTAGTACAAGCGTATGATAAAATTATGCAAATACAGATATAGTGGTTAACTATTAAGCATTTTAATAGTATAATTAAATGTGTAGTAATATGAATTGTTGAATAAAAAATTATGGATTTTAAAAAAATACTAGAGAATAAAACATTACTATATTCGATAATCGCGGGAGTTGTGATTATCACTTTGATTTTCACGGTTGTAGTTGCTACAAGCGTGTCAAATTCTGCAAAAAATAAAAATGTTGTTCAAGAAAAATTAATCAAAGAGCCTCTTGATTTATTCACTACAGATAAAATAGGCCAAGCTCTTGAGGTACAAGCACTCCTTGCTCGTGAGGGCATAAGAGCTCAAAGAAGAGTTGACGGTACAAAATCTACGGTATTTTTAGCCGAATACACAATGACAGAGCGCGACAGAGCCCTTCTTGCAATTGTAAAATCTGGCTTAATTGATGAGCACACTGGTCTTGAAATATTTGATAAAGGTGATTTCACATCAACTAAAGACGATAAAAAAATTAGATTAGTACGTGCCATAAATGGCGAACTGTCTAGATTGATAAGAAAAATCCCACCAATTGAAAATGCTCAAGTATTTATATCTATTCCAGAACAAACATTCTTCACTTCTCAACAAAAGCCAATAAGTGCTACAGTTCAGGTGACTATCCCATCTGGAGATCGCCTTGATAATATGAAAATTAAAGCAATTACAAACTTATTGCTTGGCGCGGTGCAAGGTCTTCAATCTGACAATGTTGCAATTACTGATACCAATGGAACAGTTTATAATAGCGTAATTTCAGCTGCTGATGATGCGTTAGCTAAGGTTGAAGAAAATGATAGATACATGCAATCAAAAGTTTCATCGCAACTTGATAGACTTGTTGGAAAAGGAAACTATGTTGTTACAGTGTCTACTTTTTTAACTCAAGCACCAGTAGAAAAAACTTCTATAATATATGATCCTAATCAAAAAACTGCAGTTACAGAGCAAAACTTTACTGAAAGATTGGGCGATAATTCTTCCGATGTAAACAGTGCCACAAATGCTGTAAGCACATATCTTCCTTTTGGTGTTCCAAATTCTGGTGCCGCTAGCTCTCAAGACAGAAAATACGTAAGAGAAGCCCAAGAAACGCAATATGGCGTTACAAAAACTCAAGTTAATGAATATATGCAAGCAGGCGTTATTGAAGAAATTTCAATTGCCGTTTCTCTTGAAGAAGCAGCTATTCCAATGTCAATGACTATATCTGAATTAAAAACTTTAATAGCATACGCCGCAAGTCCAAAGGTAGATCCACAAAATGTTTCTATAGCTTTTGTTGAATCCAATAATCCAGTTCTTGCTCCTGATAAACAAGCAAGCCTTCCTAAGCCAGAAGAATCTGGTAACCCTTGGTGGGTAGTTGGCGCATTGTTGTTAGCAGGTCTTGGTTTTGGCTTGAGACACATAATGATAAAGGTAAAAAAAGAATCTCAAAGACAAGAAGAAGAACTATTGTTATTGAGAAAGAAATCTCAAGAACAAGAAAAGCAAATTCAAGATGTGAACAATAGAGCTGCAGAACTTATTCAAAGACAAGCTCAAATGGCACAAAATTTAATAGAGCAACAGAATCTACAGTCAGTGCAAATTGCCGCACAAAACGAAGCTGTTACAAATCCAAACAATGTTGCCAATAATCAAAATGAAGAGGATAATATTAATGATGTCCTTCAAGAGTTGTCAATGGAATTTGATGATGTAGATGAAAATCAAGCCGTTGAGAATTTAAAAAATTGGATAGAGAGCACTTAATAAACATTCATAAGGGAAAAAATGGCAGGGAACACAGCGCCAACAGAAGCTAATAAAGAACCAGTTCAAAGAATCATAGAGGGCTTTGACCATAAGGCTTTTGCGCAAAATTTAGTGGCTCAAGCAACACCCATTATCCCAAATGACTTAACTGATGAAGATAAAAAGTTCATCGCAGATATCATTTACAAGTTTTGCTTCCTATCTGGTGATGCTCTCGTAAAAGATGAAACTGTTACTTTTGATGCTGCTCAAGCGGCTCTTATTACTCAATTTATTGGTGAATGGTCGTTTCATAAATCTATCGATTTAATAAAATCAAACATTGAAATGAAACTTCGCGAGAGCGTACTACAGCGTATAGCTTTCACGGTTTTTGAAATTGCAAAACAAGCAGTTGTTAAAAAAATGCCTCAAGATCAGATGATTCCTCTTGTAGAGCACCATGTTAATGAATGCTACAAAAACGCCCTTGCTGATTTAGCTAAAAAGGGACTAATTGACGAGCAAGCTCAAAACAAGGCAATGTCGCAGTCTAACATAGATGCTATGGCAAAAGTAGAAGCAGCCCAAGAAGACAGTGTTGGGTCTGATATGAGTGATTCAAAAATCCTAAAACTGGCATCTTTGGCCTTGCTAATGAAGAATTTTTCTGATGAGAAAAAAAATAATATTTTATCTAAATTTAAAGATCCAGAACGTGAAGTGTTGGGCCAATATTTAAAAATGGAAGGCCTT
>CAYJMX010000026.1:8035-8975 GCA_964371485.1 uncultured Gammaproteobacteria bacterium
AGACAAAAATTGACAAAAGCTTAACAAAAAGGTGCTTGGGTGAAATAAAACAGGCATTACCCGAGAGTACAACCTTGTCTTATGAAAAAATTCATTTTAGATTGTCAAAAATTATTAAAAACATGCCAAAAAATGAAATTTCTAATATTATGATAGATGAAAGACCTCTTTTAAAAGAATACGTAGATGGTTTTTCAACAGGAGTAGAGGTTTTGGTGCCACAAAAAATTGCTGCTGTAATCTATCAACATATTGAAGAAAAAATATCATGATAATAAGAAAAAAAATAAAACAACCTAGTGCAAACTTGCTTTCAGATGAAAATCAAGATGTAGATTTAATGGCGCCTCAGTCAGAGGCGTTAGTTGAGTTGCCTAAAAAAGAAAAAACTCAAAGGGACGCATTAAAAGAATTTGAAAAAATTGATATTTCAAATATTGAATTTAATGAAAGAGTAGAAAGAAGACGCGGAGAGAGAAGACGCGGATATAGAAGAATAGATGAGCGCACGCTCGTATCTCGTGCTCAAGAAGAAGCACATTCAATTCGTGAGCTTGCCGCTAAAGAAGGATATAAAAACGGACTTGAAGATGCTGGTGCTGAAATTGAAAAATTAAAAACGGCCTTGCAAGATTTTCTATCTTCAAAATTTCAAATGTATGACGAGCTTATGCCACATATTCTTGAAATCGCAATTGAAGTTTCAAGAAAAATCATTAAAAAAGAAGTGGAATTATCACAAGAAGTATTGAAAAATATTGTTAACGAGGTCTTATCTGCATTAAGTAATTCTGAAGAAAAAATTACCATCAAAGTTGCAAGTGATGATTTGGACTTTGCAAAGGCTTCACTGCCTGAGATAGTTTCAATAAATCAGCTAGATGCTAAAGTAGTTGTAATTTCTGATGACAATGTAGAAAAAGGAAGTTGTGTTGTAATT
>CAYJMX010000026.1:8992-13209 GCA_964371485.1 uncultured Gammaproteobacteria bacterium
ACAAAGGAGGTTTGTAGACCAACAAAATGGCGCAACCACAAGGACAACAAAATGTAATAAGTGAAATTGTATTAGCAGTATTTGTAATCATGTTGATTTTGATATTGCTAATTGAGATGCCAAATTGGGTCATAAACTTCTCAATATCGTTAAACATAACGCTTGGTATTGTACTATTAATGATATCACTTTATGTGCAAAAGCCTCTTGAATTGGCATCTTTTCCATCCATCATCCTGATTGGAACAATGTTTCGTCTGGTGTTGTCAATCGCATCCACTCGTTTGATTCTAGCTAAGGGTGATGCGGGTGAAGTTGTCGAAGCCTTTGGGCAATTTGTCACAGGTGGGAATATGATTGTTGGTGCGGTAATATTCCTTATTATTACAATTGTGCAGTTTATGGTAATCACAAAGGGTGCCGAGCGTATCGCAGAGGTTGCAGCCAGATTCGCGCTAGATGCTATGCCTGGTAAACAAATGACAATTGACGCCGATTTTAACGCAGGGCTTATTTCTCCAGAAGATGCCGTAAGAAAGCGTGAGGATTTGCAGCGTGAGTCTTCTCTTTTTGGTTCTATGGATGGTGCAATGAAATTCGTTAAAGGGGATACAATCGCTGGTATTATTATCACCTTGATTAACATCATTGGGGGCTTAATTATAGGTATTATGATGAATGGTATGCCTGCAGCTGACGCTATTTCAAAATATACGATATTAACAATTGGTGATGGTCTAGCGGCACAAGTACCTTCATTATTAATGGCAATATCTGCTGGTATTGTTATGACGCGTTCAACCGCGAGTGGTTCATCACTTGGTGTTGATCTTTCTTCTCAAGTGTTATCAAAGCCGCAAAGCTTGTTCTTTGCTTGCGTGTTTTTAATATTAATTGCAATAACATCACCTGTTACTGGTCTTCCTTGGTTTCCGTTTACATTATTTGCCGTCATCATTGCCTTTGCAGGCTTTTCAGTTCTTGTTAATGCCGATGTACAGGCGCAGTTGGGGCAGTTGGATGCTGTTAAACAAAACATGCAAGATCTTGTAAACCCTAATAAAATGTATGAGCGACTTGGTGTCGATGTCTTAAGTTTGCAAGTTGGACTTGGCTTGCTTGTAATTGCTGACCCTGATCAAGACGGTCAGCTGCTTGCAAAAATTGCTGCCCTTCGTCAAAGAGTGACAGATGAACTTGGTTATATTATTCCAAACATAAGAATTATGGATTCTTCTGCTATTGCCGATAATGAATATTTAATTTCTATTCGTTCAAACAATGTCGCAGTGGGTTCTGTTTATCCTGGAAAATTTATGGTAATTGCTGATCAGTGGGAATCACTAGGAAAGCCATTACCTAAAAATGCTATTGTTAGTGTTGACCCGACTTATCAATCTCAAGCATATTGGCTTGATCCACAGCATATTGATAAAGATGCAAATATTACAGCTGTTGATAGTGTGGATGTTATTGTTACTCACCTTCAGGATTGTGTGAGAAAATATGTTGATGATGTAATGACAAAGACTGATGTATTAAAGCTTATGGAACTTGTAAAATCTCAAGATCCAACCTTAGTTAATGACCTTGTCCCTACAATTATTTCAACATCCGATTTAAGAAAAATCTTTGTTAACTTAATTAGAGAAAAGGTTTCAATCAAGGACATTATATTTATATTTGAAAGACTTTGTGACTACGCAAGATTTTCAAAAGAGCCAGATATTCTATCTGAAAGATTGCGTGCTGCTTTAGGTCGTCAGATTTGCCTATCTCATTGCAATAAAGATAAAGTTTTATACGCGCTTACATTATCAAGCGAGTGGGAAAAGATTCTTGATGATTCTTGTCAAAGAACAGAGCTTGGCACAATGTTCTTGTTGAATCCAATGCAGGTTCAAGAATTAATTGAATCAACCGCTAACACTTTAATGAGAGCGCATCAAACAGTTGGTTCTCAACCTGTCATTTTGTGTTCTCCAAGAATCAGATTGCCACTGTATCAAATGCTAGAGCGCCATATACCAACTATCGTTGTAATTTCATATTCTGAATTAATTACAGACATTAGAGTCGAAGCGATTGATACAATTGGCGATAGTGCTTACGCTTAAAAATTAAAATAGGCCACAATTATTATACGCGTTTCCAATGTATGCTATTGTTTTTGGGAAATTCTTTTCTAATAATATAGTTCTTAATTTAATATCATCATGGTTATAATTTTGGCAACCAGATAAAATTGCATAGCTTTCAGCAATAACTTCACCCAATCCGCCCTTTTTGATAAAGTAATTTATGGCTGTAGATTCACTTATGGTGCAGTTTTTATTATATTTCATAAGTTCTTCTTTAAATATTTCTTTAAGCTCTTTGTCGTTATGCAATTTGTCGATTAAATCTAAATCAAACCCGTGGCCTGTTTCATGTGCTAGAGTAAAAGCATCATCGGAAAAATTCTTTGATACATTTATTGATTGCGTGATGCTGTCATACTCTGCACCCATTTCTTCTGGCATGTCATCAAGCCTTATTTTTGTCTTTAGTTTATCAAGCAAGATAAACATATCGGCCGGCATTTGTTTGTAAGCTTCAATAAAATGCTTGTCATATGTGCGATAGCTCTTTTTCAAAGTTTTTACAGGTGTCATTTTTTCATCAAGTTGCATTGTGGCAATTCCCCTGTTGTCAATTGCCACGCCAAAAGACTTATCGTTTAAAGTTGTGATTTTTGTAGTCTCATCTATTTTTTTTGTAGTTCTTGTTTGCGAATAAAGTAACTCATTATTTTTATCTGTTACTTTATATTTAATTATATCTCCATTGTCATTAGATGTTCTTGTATGGGTTGTTTTTGTCCCATCGTGCGAGTAAAGCACTCTAAAAGAATCTTTTGTATGGATTTCATTTTCTCTATATTGAATGCCGCCAAGGGTTACTTTTTTTGCCTTTTCTTTTGATTTGTCAATAAAATATATTCTATATTCCCCAGATCCGTCTTCAAGTGGGTGAATATATTCTGATTTTATTGAATCACCATTAGGGTCTATAAATGTTTTTGCATTAGAATAAGAGTCAAAATAATCGCCATTAGGTTTTTTGTTTTGATAATTTATTATTTTACTACCATCAGCGAATGTTCTTATGCTTGAAATTTTATCTTCTTTTTCTTTTACCCTCTCTGTTGATAAAAGCTCAATTTTTGAATCACTTAAATTATACTCTTTTATGATGTTTTCTTTTTCGCCATATGAAGTGAATCTGAAGATATTTGTGTCGCTGAATTGTTCTATGCTGTAATCATCTGCTCCTTTTACAAAGAAATCATCATAATTTTTTTTATTTGTAAGTGCTACTATATTTTCATTATCTAGCATTGGTAATAATATTGTTGCAAAATTCGACTTAAGTGTGCTTTTAATCGCGTCTTTGTGCTCGGCGCCCAATCTCATAAGGTTTGAAATTTCATATCTTGATAGAGCATAGGTGTATGGAAATTCTTCTTCACTTAGTTCAAGCAAGCTGTTCATAAAATCCGGATCATCTTCTGCTTGCTCAACAAGAAGCAAAGTTTCTTCACCGTCAAACCTGTAATTGCTATCACCTTCCCTTGTGCTCATCTTCCAATTTTGAAGTTTGTCGCTAAGTTCTGGATTCATATCATAGGCCTCAAAAATATAGCCCATTTCTTCAGCACTATATCTTGGAATTAAATTGTCTCCATAATGCATCTTGCTTTTTACAAGCTCCATTGTTTTTTCATAGTTCTTATGGCTTAATTCTATAATTTCTCTTATTTCATCAGACCCATAACTATGCCTGCTTTCGCCTTCAAAGATAACTTTTTCATTAGCAAGCATATTAAAAAGTTCTTCATCACTCATTTTCTTTTGAGGACTTGAAGTGAACGCTATTTTCGAAGTGTAATAGTCCTTAGGATACGCTACACTATTGTTTACCCCTGTTTCAACGGGGCTTGTAGCCCTAGGAGCCTGTGGGTACAGCTTTTTTTCTACTTTATTTACATGTAAAGATATTGGGGATATTTTCATAAAATTATAAAACATATGAAGTAAAATAATTGCCACATTGTTAATAGGGCAATTGCATTTTCAAATTACCTATGCTATAATAAATAATGATCCATTAAAACTTGAGGGTATAAATATGAAACACACAAAGTCTGCGTTCACTTTGGCTGAAATTTTAATCAC
>CAYJMX010000027.1:0-13197 GCA_964371485.1 uncultured Gammaproteobacteria bacterium
TTCAGGGGCTCTTTTTGCTTGCCTGAGAGATTACATCTAGCTACAATATTTTCACACCTACTACCCACATGGGCAATACCATAGCGAGCAATTAAAAACTATAATAATTTAAAATTTTAAATGGTGAAATGATGAAAAAGATTCTTTTAGCAATATTCGCTTTTGTGATGGTTGCAAACGCTGTAAGCGCTGAACCTGTTGTATTCAATACTAAAAGCAAAAAAGTACACGTTTTGTATTGCAGGTGGGTAAAAAAATGTACAGTCAACTGCATAGAAATTGATCGAAAAGAGGCCTATAGAAGAGGTGGTGTGCCCTGCAAAGTTTGTGGCGGATAAATAAGAAATAGAAATCTATACCCTCCTAGGCAATTAACCCGCGTACATATTGTGCTAAATTGCCAACACACAAGGAGGAAAAAACATGAGAAGTTTTGCCACATTAGAAATTCAATACGCACACAGATTTTACAACTTTAGAGGAGAAGCACAGTATCTTCACGGGCACAGCGGAGTTTTAACCATTGAAGTTGAAGACACGATTAACAAAGGGGTCAATATGGCATATCCCTGCAATGAAATTAGGAAAGTTGCTTGGGAGCTTTTGCAAAACTTTGACCACTCGCTTGTTTTAAGAGAGGACGACCCGCTATTACCTGTAATATTAGAGATGTATGAAAAACAAGGAATTAAAGACGGAGCAAAAAACAATGATAACAAAGGCCCAGCGTTTGAAAATGAACTTGCAAAGGCATATCCAAACTCGCGCCTTGTAGTTACAAAAGAAACCATGACAACAGAGGGCATGATAAAAATTGTGCATAGTCTTTTAAAAGACAAGCTAAACATTGCAAAAATTACCTTCACAAGTGGAGTGAACGCTGCAAGTGAGGAGTTTGAAGCGAATTTAGAACTTGATCGCTGTCCAATGTGCGGTGTGACACTAGGTGAAAATGGAGTTTGCCCAAAATGTGGCTATAACAAAAACCTTGGTAAATAAGGTTAATAAAATAAATTAGCTTCCAAGTTTTATAATTTGCTTGCCAAAAAGCACGATACTTACTCTTGAGGAGTTAATTCTTATAGAAAAGAGATCTTTTATGGTCTCTTTTTTATTTTTACTTTTCGCTCTTTTTTTAATCATAGCTTGAAATGCAACCTTATTTGCAAGAAGCATTTTTAATTCAGCTTTATCAATTTTTTTATAAAAACCTTCAGTTATTTCGCCATTTTTATAAAATTCATTATATTGATTTGAAAAAACATCTATAAATTCAGCGTAAAATTCTTCTTCTATTCTCATTAAATTCCACATATAGCCGTTATATTGGCGAATTAATTTTTCACAATTAACAGCTTTTTTAATTTCTTCATTTTCATTTAGAAAATTTGTAATTTTTTGATATTCTTCAACAACACAAAAAACTTTGTCTTTTTGTTTCACAGAAGAATTCGCGTTGTCTTCTCTATAATAAAGATACGCACGTTGAGTGCAGACAACTTTTTTGGCACTTACAAGACTTATAAAGCCAAAAGAAGTGTCTTGATAGCTTGCGCCTTTAGATTCAATAAATCTCAAATTGATTTCTTTTAAAAATTCAGTTTTATACATTTTGTTCCAAATTGGCAAATATAATTTGGTGATTTTCTTTTCAGTTTGAACATTTATAATTTTATTTTCAAGCGATTTTGAAACCTTGCCCATTTTTCTTGCTTGATTATTTTTAAAGCCGTAAAAATCAGCAATAACCATATCAACATCATCTTTTTGAGCAAGCTCGTACAAGTCCTTGCACATATTTAAATCAACAAAATCATCACTTTCAACAATTGCCACAAATTCGCCTGTAACAGCGTCAAGTCCTGTGTTCATAGAGTGTCCATAACCACTATTATCTTTATGAATGGCTTTAATTCTATTATCATTTTTAGCATATTCTTCAATTATTGAATGCGAAGCATCTGTCGAGCCATCGTTAATACAGATGATTTCAATGTCTTGTAATGTTTGATTCACAAGACTTTCAAGGCATTGTTTTAAATATCTTTCAACGTTATAAATAGGTACTAATATTGAAACCTTAGGCATTTTTTATCTCCTCAAACAGCTCTAGCGCGCGCAAAATAGCTTTATCCATATCATAATACTTGTAATCACCAAGCCTACCAAGGAAATATGTATTTTTAAGAGTTTTTGCTTTTAATAAATATTTTTCATAAAGTTCAGTGTTGTCATTGTGTGGAATTGGGTAATAACGCTCGTTTTTACCTAGTTCAAAAAATTCAGAATATTCTTTAGCTATTACCGTTTTGTCTGATTTGTCATTTAGATAATGTTTATACTCGTGAATTCTTGTATAGTTATAATTACAAGGGTAATTTACAACCGAATTTTCTTGATAAAATTCTCTATCATATGTTTCATACTTAAAATTCACACTGCGATAAGGAAGTTGGCCGAGTTCATAGTTGAAATATTCATCAATAGCGCCTGTGTAGAACACTCTTTTAAATTCGTCATCATTATTTTTAAACTCAGTATTTAATTCAACAGTGATGTTTGGATGATCAAGCATTTTTTCAACCACTTTTGTATAACCTTCAAGAGGAATGCCTTGATATTTATCTTGAAAATATCTATTATCGCAACTGATATACACAGGAACCCTTGCAGTAACCGCGCCATCAACATCCTTTGGGCTTACTCCCCATTGTTTTGTTGTGTAGTGTAGAAAAACTTTTTCATATACATACTCTGCTAAAAATTTTAAATCCTCGTCGTTTTGTTTTTGAAATTCTAAAATTGGAACCTTAGAATTAAACTGAAATTTTGATAACAATTTTTCTTCTAATCTTTTAGCCAATGACTCAGGAAAAACGTCATACAAGGTGTTAATATTAAAAGGAATAGTTGTTAAATTGCCATCGATAAGCGCTAGCACTTGATGCATGTATTGATTGAAGTCTGTAAATTGAGAGATGAAATCCCACACTTTTTCTTCACTTGTGTGAAAAATATGAGAGCCATATTTATGAATCATTATTCCATTTTCATCAACATAATCATAGCAATTTCCAGCTATATGGTCTTTTTTGTCAATTACAATTACTTTTTCATTTAACTGTGTCGCAATTAAATTTGCGATTACTGCTCCAGAAAATCCTGCACCTACAACTAAATTTGTCATTATTAATTCCTTAAAATTCTTCTTTTAATACAAATATCATACCAAAAACATATAAATATAATTATTAAGTTTTAATCTTCGATCATTTTATTTGTGCAACTGAAAAATTCTTTCATACAACAAATTGCAAGGCTATAATAAACCTTGAGGCCGTCTTTTCTATCTTTAATAAGGCCAACGTCTTTTAATTTAATTAAACTTTTTGAAATGTGCGGTTGCTCATAATTAAGAGTGTCTACAATGTCGCATACACATTTTTCACCTTCAATTAAAAGGTCAATAATCTCAAGCCTCACAGGGTTTGCGAGCGCTTTAAAAATCTGAGTTTTCTTTTCGTAAAATTTTTTATCCTTCATAATAGACACTGACCTCTTGACAATATTCCTAAAGTGGAATATACTTAAATAACTATATAACAATTATGGCATATAGTTTATTAAAAAGTCAACTCAAAAAGGAGAAAAAATGTTTATTAAATTTGCAGACTGGCTAGTATATGGCGTTATGGGGCTATCGGCTGAAACAAACTTTGGCGCGGCGCTCCACTTTTTTGTATATGATGTACTAAAAATTATGTTTTTATTGTTCACAATAATTACTCTTATTGCATTTTTAAGAGGGCAAATTGATAATGAGAAATTTAAAAAATTTATTGAAAAACAACCTCGCCCTGTGGCGCATTTTCTGGCTGCCATATTTGGCGCCATAACTCCTTTTTGTTCTTGCTCTTCAATTCCACTGTTCATCGGTTTTATTGAAGCAGGCTTGCCTTTTGGGGTGGCAATGACATTTTTAATAACCTCTCCTATGATTAATGAAATCGCAATTTTAGTTCTAGCTGGCGTTGTAGGCTGGAAAATAACGGCACTATACCTTGTAACTGGTGTGGCCGTTGGGATGATAGGTGGATATTTGATGGAAAAATTGGGTTTTCAAAAATATCTTCAAGACTATTTAACAAAACCAACTTGTTGTTCTAAAAAATGTGAATGTGAAGATGAGCAAGAAGAAAAGCCTACTTTAAAAACTAAAGTGATAGAGGCGATTGAATATGCTAAAGAATTGATGAGAAAAATTTGGCCTTTTGTTGTTCTAGGTATTGGTATTGGAGCAGGTTTGCACGGTTATGTACCAGAAGAATTCTTTATAAAATATCTTGGTGATAATAATCTTTTTGCTGTTCCTGTAGCGGTATTAGCTGGCATTCCACTGTATGCTGATGCGACAACTATTATTCCAATCGCGCAAGTATTAATTGATAAAGGTGCTGCTATCGGTACAGTGCTTGTGTTTATGATGGCAGTAGTTGGTCTGTCATTACCTGAGATGATCATCATATCAAGAGTTATGAAAAAAGAACTTATTATAAGGTTTGTGGCATTTATGTTCATAACATTTGTGTTGGTTGGTTATTTATACAATTGGTTAATATAAGAAATTGAAAGGTTAAAAATGAAGAAAATTCAAATTCTAGGCACAGGCTGTCCAAAGTGCAAAAAATTATATGAAAATACTACAGCAGCGATTGAACTGCTTGATAATAAAAATGATTATGAAATAGAAAAAGTAACAGATATTATGAAAATTATGAAATTTGATATCATTGTAACACCAGCCATTGCAATAGATGGCAATGTTGTATCATCTGGTAAAGCGCTTAGTGTGGAAGATATTAAGGAGATGATTAAATAATGAAAAAGATATTAAGCACAATTTTATGTATGACACTAGGCGCCTCAAACGCTTTTGCCACAAGTGTTGATGTAAATTATTATTGGTCAAATCCAAGATGTGTTACTTGCAACAAAATGGAGAATTACACATTAAATGCTGTTAAAAAAATGAACGATAAAGAAGTGCAGTTTTATATGGTTGATGCCTCTAAAAACAAGGCGGATGTGAAAGAATATGGATTATACACAAAATCTGTTGTATTAACAAAAAATGTTAATGGTAAAAAAGAGTGGAAAAATTTAGATAAAATTTGGCAACATGTAAGAAATGAAAAAGCTTATGAAAATTACATCATAAGTGAAGTGAAAAAATTTAAAGGAGAATAATCAGTGATTTTAGCTATTTTAAGCGCACTTTGGCTAGGAATTTTAACTTCAATAAGTCCTTGTCCTCTTGCAACAAATGTTGCGGCTATATCATTCATTTCTAAAAACGTGAAAACACCAAGAAAAACTATTTTAAGTGGGGCACTGTACACTCTAGGAAGAATTTTAACCTATGTTGTACTTGGTGCCGTACTTGTATCAGGGCTTCTTGCAATACCGAGTGTGGCAAATTTCTTACAAACATATATAAATAAAATCATAGGCCCACTTTTGATATTAATTGGTTTAATTCTATTAGAAATAATAAAGTTAGATTTTTCTTTTGGTATTGCAAGCAATGAAAAAATGGAAAAATTTAAAAACGGCTCAACTCTTGGCGCATTTTTAATAGGGATAATTTTTGCCCTATCTTTTTGCCCACTAAGCGCTGCTCTGTTTTTTGGAAGCCTTACAACGCTCGCTCTAGAGCATAATTCAAGGTTCATATTGCCCCTAATGTATGGCATAGGAACAGGCTTGCCTGTGGTAATTTTTGCAATTGCTATCGCATTTTTTGTGAATAAAGTGGGTGAAATTTATAATGGCATAGTAAAATTTGAATTTTATTTTAGAAAAATTACAGGTGGAATTTTCATCCTAGCAGGAATTTATTTTATCATAACGCACTATTTTGCTGTTTAAATTTCTATAAAGACTCTTTTGGTTTCCCATCAGCTCCAATTGCCCAGTGGAAGCCAAATTGCAGTATTATACCGTTTCTGCCACCGTTTCTAATCATCGCTTGACCAAAACCTGTAAATCTATCGCCAGAGCGTTTTTGAAGCCCTAAGCCGTATTGAACATAAGGATCAACAGAAAGCTGTGGCAACATAACATCGTTAGCTTTAAACTGAGTTTCATCTAATAAATTCCAAAGCATAGACACGCTTGCATATGGTTGCCATCCATTATCTAAATTGGCAATGAATTTTAATCCAGGAGATAATTGAATAGCGTTCAATGGAGAAGAATGTATGTTTATACCAGAGGCGTTTACATAGTCAAAAGTGTTTACAAAAGAATATGACATTAAATAGTTCGGCTGAATTATATATTTGCCATCTAAAATTTCAAAGTTATAACCCGTTTTAAGCGCTGCACCAGCTGTTAGTGTTGCAAAGTTGTCCGTGCCAAACGCTGTATGAGCATTTGACGCGATAGCACCAGCACTTATTGTTGAAGCTAAGAAGAAATCATTTTTAAATAATGAACCCATAACACCAAGCTGACCGCCGTTTTGAGAGATGTTTACATCGTTATAATACTGCGAAGAACCAGTATAGGCGCCAAACACTGTGCCTGTAGCGTCCCAACCGTTTTTAAGTTCAACAATTTCACCATCAGCACCAAAGAAAGAGCCATAGCCAAAACCATTCACACTAGGGCCGTTGTTTAATTTAACATTTTCATAACTAGCATATGGTCTTAACCAAGCACTGTTACGCTCTTCTGTTGCAATTCCAGCACCAGAATATTTTGTAGCACCACCCATTAAAGGAGTGTTCGCCATTGCAACTTTATTCGCGTTTTTCATCATAATTCTTGTTGATCTAGGTAATGCTATATATAAATCAAAGTTTGAAAATGCTTGATCATAAGAATTAAGCTGTGATAAGTATCCGCCCGCTTGTGCTGCAACAGGAGCAGGGATGGCAGACGGGCTGAATTCTACAGCGCCTTCTTGCTTAAAGGACAATATACCGCCACTAGCAAGTTGTGTTGAATCTACTATATATTTATACAAAGGCGAATAAGCATATTTAACACTTGAATCAAGGGTTAAATTACCGCCATTAGTATTGTTTGTAATACTGACATCTGTAGGAGTTGTAGTATCAGATGTAATAAGGATGTCTGTAATGTTAATTGAAGGCGAACCATCTACATAAGAGCCTGTGTTTATAAAGCTATCCGCTCTTTTATTCACTAAATCAACATCGATTTTAGTATTTAAATTAGAATTTAATGTCCAATTTTGAGCATCAAATGTATTTAAATATCCATTTTGAGAATCTAGGGTTGAATTTCCATTTACAACAAAGTTTCCACCAAAGAATTTATCTTGCATATCAGCACCGATTTTCAATGTGCCATTGTTTAGATTTGTTGTACCCGTAAAGTTTGAAACATCAGAGTTAAGATAAATTGTACCAGAAGACATGCTGTCATTAATGTTTATTGTGCCATCCCCCTTTATTTCTGATGTCATAGTAATTTCTGTTTCATCAAATAAATTAAGCGTGCCACCTGCTACATTAATATCAGATTCTAATTTTACATCTGTTAAAGATAATTCTTTAGCATCTAAATTAATTCCACCGCTACCATAAATTTTATAGCCATTACCATCTATAGAAAGTTTATCTCCACCTAAAATTGTAGCTAAAGATATTTCACCATCTCTTGCCATTGCATATGATTTATCAGGAATTGATGAATCAAGTGCTTCTTGCAAAGTTGCATATTTAAAATTAATCATGCCTGTACTATCGGTGTATGTGAGCATGTAGCCCGCATAATTTTCAGCAGCAGTACCAGCTATTATAACATTTGTGCCCAATAGGTCTATATAATCACCATTTAAGAAAGCACCTTCTGCAATTTTTATATCTACACCACCAGATGGCATTGTAAGAGAATCTGCCACAATTGTAAGGTCTTTTATGTATAATTTTCCACCTGAAACACTTGTTGCACTTAATATGTCAGCTTGTCCTGTTTCTAGGTTTATTTCAATACCAGCATTTAATCCACCTGTTAGATTTACAATTTCAAATGCTGTAGTTGAATAATCGCCATTTGTGACATCTAGATATCCGCCATCTGCCCAAAGATTAACACTAGATAATACAGCAGAAGTGCCAAGAGCTAGGCTTCCAGATAAATCCATTGTGTTATCAGATATCGAACCATTTAATTCAACATCACCGTTTATATTAATATCAGAGAAACCGTTTCCAGTAATATCAGAATTAATTATAATTTTATTATCATTAGATGTGTTAAAGTCAATATTTCCATTGTTACCATTATTTGCCATATCAGAATTTATTGTTGTATCATCAGTATCAGCGCTAAATACGACTGAACCACCAGTGTTTGTTAAGAATCCACTGTCAAAGCCACTTATGGTATTAACGTTTTTAAAAGTTATTGTTTGATTAGAATTTATTGATGTGATTCCGCCAATTGTTGAATCTTTAGCTGTAATATTTTTATTATTAGCATTAACAAGTAGTGTTTCACCACCCATAGCGCCTAGGCTTGTTTCAACTACTTCGTTACTACTCATATTATATTGCCTATCAGAAGCACTATCTTTTACTTGTTCACTTAATGTTGTAATTCCAAGGTTATCAATTGTAAGCATGCCTGTTGCAGTATCATAAGAAACGGCGTCATATCTACCTGTTGCACCATTTAGGGTTATTGTTTCATCTCCAAGAGTAATTGCATTTTTTACAGCACTATCGGCTACTAAAACCTCAACATAAGATAAAGTGGTGTCAGATAAGACATTGAGCTCACTTATTATAATTTTATTCGCACTTGATGCTACAGAACCCACTAGTTTATCAGCATTTGGAGTAGAAAGACTTACATCAAGCGCCCAATTTACATTTCCAAGCAAAGTGGCATCGCCGATATTAACATCTTGCACGACATTATTAACAGTAGAAATTGTGCCAGAAGTTGCATTAAACTGCGTTGTAGAATCAAAGGAATTAGCTGATAAATTTAACAAGCCATTTTTAAAATTATAAATAGAATTGCTTACATCAGCACTCATATCAACAGTACCTTGGTTTTGAGTTACCGTTGCACCGCTTAATGTTGTTTCAAATGCCACATTAGTTGTACCTGCGTTTAAATTTATAGTTTGGTTTTCTACATTTTTAAATTCAGCATTACCAGATAGGTTTGTTGTGCCACTACCATTTAAATCATCAATCACTATTTTATTTGAAGCACTTGTTGATAAATTCATTAAATTATTGTTTGAAATCTCGCTTGATATAGTTGTATTGTTTGTTTGAGAGTCAATATTTACAGTACCAGAGTTTGATAAGAAATAATTTTTAAACCCTGAAATATTTAAAATATTTTTTAAATTAAGCTCTTTTGAAGCACCAACGTTCATCCCTTCAAAATTAGCACCTAAGATAGAACTTGTAGTATTTGAAGAATTTATTGACAAGCTATTACCCTGCATAGCGCCTAAATCAGCATTAGCAGACACACTTGATGAGATATTAAACACTTTTGAATTAACAATAGAACTTACCGCGTTATTTAAATTTGAATAGCTAAAGTTTAAATATCCATTTGTATCATAAGTTATTATGTAATTTTCAATTTCTTCTAATCCAACAGGGGTAGTTATTGCAGCTAATGTATCAAGCTCATATTTTGCAATCATATCATCTTTTGCAACTTGCACAGAAGATGGCATTAAAGTAGCGCCAGCTATAATGTTTATTTCTTTGATAATAACTTTTGAAGAAGTGCTTCCGCTCACATTTGTGACAGATAACATATCCGCTTCGCCTGTTGATAGATTTACATCAATGTTTAATTTTAAATCGGTAGTTAAAACAAGGTTGTTTAATGTAGCATTAGAAATCGCACCATTAGACATGTCTAATGTGCCATTGTTTGATGTTAGACCAGATGTGCTTGAAAAAGCACCGTTGTTGAACTCCAACACGCCTGATAGGTTAATATTTGTAGAATCAATAAGTTGATTATTATTTAACGACAATGTATAACCATTTGAAATATTTAAAGTATCAGCCAAGATATTTGAGTTAAATGTGTTTGTACCATCGTTTAAAGTAAGAGAAACAAGGTCGATATTATTAAACACGTTTGTACCATCGTTAATAATGACTGAAGCATTAGAAATCGCTCCTGCGAATGTGTTTACACCATTGTGTATATTAATGCCTGCTTTAACTTCATCGTTAAAGGTATTTGTGCCTCTGTAAATATGCATATTAAGGGCACTGACAGATTCGTTAAAAATATTTGTACCAGTGTTTAAAGCGTCAGTATTTAAGTTTATAACGCCTAAACCACTAATGGTGCTGTTAAATGTGCTTGTTTTAGTGTCATTAGAAGCTATATTTAAAGTGCCGGCGTTTAATATTGTTGCTTTATCGCCAAAAGACGAGTTTAAAATGTTTACTGTTCCAGAACTTTCAATAGCATGGCTTGTAAAATTATTGTAATCAGAAACATCACTCACATTATATATCTGGCTTCCTACAAGGTTAATACCTTCAAAATCATTACCATCAATAGTATTATCATTACCAACGACTGATAATTGAGCGCTAGACCCGCCCATTAAGTTGCCAAAGTTTTGCGCCACATCTTCTGTTGCACCTAACACATACACCTTATCGGCTTTATCAAATGCTACTAACTCGGCAAGATTGCTGCGCGTGAATTCTAGTACCCCTGTTGTTTTATCATAAGTAACAGAAACGTAGGTTTCAAAGGAGCCAACATCGCTTGTGATTTTTATACCACTGTGGATATTTATTGCTTGTTGTATAGCGGCACTATTTGAAAGAGTAGCTGTTGTGCCACCATCTGCTATAACATTTATCTCTTTTAATAATATTTCATTGCTGCCAGCTGAAAAATATGTATTTGTAATAGAGTCAGCTGAACCATCACTTAAATCAACGTCAATTCCATATAAAATATCGCCTTGAAGTGTCATTCTATCAATTTTTGCTGCACCAATTTTTGAATCAATAGATGTAATCATAGCATTAGCGCTGATGTTAAAGGTACCCGCTGACATTTGGCCATCATCATAAACACCCAATGTACCCGTTTTTAAATTTACAGTGCCACTTTTAATAATGTCGTATAATTTTATTATATAATTATTTGCACCGTTTAGGTTTATAGTTGCAACACCACTATTTTCAAAAGCAATATTTTCTGTTGATAAAACATTTTGAGAAGCATCAATTCTTTGCTCTTTATTCCCTTTTATTGTTACATCTTCATTATTTGCATATAAGTTTAATGTACCTGTATTGTATATAGCACCACCCCAAGGCGTGTTTGTAGTTTTAGCGATATTATCTATAAAACTAGAGTCATAAATATGCATGGTGCCTGCGTTTTCAATCGCACCGCCACGAGCATTGCTGCCAATCCCTGTTGCATAATTTCCAACAAAGTCAGAATTTCTGATTGTTATTGTGCCATTGTTAAATATCGCGCCACCTTGAGCAAGTACTCCCTGTGCGTGGTTATTGTAAAAATTTGAATTTTCGATAACCATATTTGTTGCTGTAACATTATATATCGCGCCACCCTGTGCGTTATTGGTGCCAGATTGGGCATAATTGCCTATAAAATTACTTGTTATTGTCCCGATAGTGGAGTTATTATATATCGCGCCTCCTTGAGCAAGACCTGAGTTAGATTTTGCATAGTTACCTAAAAAATCGCCATCAATTGTGCCAATTGTAGCGTTATTATTAAATATCGCACCACCAAAAGCACCACCTGTGTTTGCAAGGGCTCTATTGTCTTGAAAATCGCCTATTATGTTACCAATTTTAGCGCGCGTTGAATCTTTGTTAGAATTATTAATCGCGCCACCTCTAGCGTTAAGAGCTCCTGTTGTAACTTGAGCGTAGTTTCCTACAAAGTCACCGGTAATGTCACCAATAATACCTTTTAGGTTATAGATCGCGCCACCGCCGGCTTGTGAAGCCTCAACGAGGATTTCAATTTTTGTCCCCGCTGTTATTACGTTGTTATCAATAAAATCACCCACTATAGTGCCAATTTCACCACCATCAGAAGAAGCAGTCCAAGTTGCATTATATATGGCACCGCCTACTGCTTCTGATGCAGCACGGACGTAATTTCCTATAAAGTCACCTTCTATTGAGCCAATTTCAGCATTACGCATTTGATATATAGCGCCCGCTCTTGAGCCATTAGTAGAAGAAGTAGCGTAGTTACCAATAAAATCGCCTACGATTTTTTTAATGTACGATTCATTATCTACTGATGTACCATATCTATTTATAATGGCACCGCCACCACTAGAGTCACCGGAAGAAGTTGTTGTAACATAGTTGCCAATGAAATCTCCGTATATTATGCCAATTTCGCCGCCATCAACATTTATAAGCGCGCCACCCAATAAGTTACCAGTAGTGCTTGTGTAATTACCAATGAAGTTTCCATAAATATCGTTTATTTCGCCAATGTTGTACAAGATTCCACCATAAGCGCCAGAAGGATTTATTGCATAATTTGCGATAAAGTCTCCATGGATATCGCCAATTTTAGCA
This sequence comes from uncultured Gammaproteobacteria bacterium, assembly GCA_964371485.1. GTDB lineage: Bacteria > Cyanobacteriota > Vampirovibrionia > Gastranaerophilales > Gastranaerophilaceae > CAYJMX01. The sequence continues at coordinate 12,621 of CAYJMX010000027.1, forward strand.
GTATCCAACTCATTACTTATCGCTGCACCAGAATTTCCACCAATGGATAAGCCTTCATACCCGTGATCGATATCGCCAAGTTCACCAGTATTTACAAGACGAAAATTGTCACTACCAACATAAGATTTTACATTGTAATTCACGCCAAACAATGGATTTAACTCAACGGATGAAGTTACATTTTTTAAATATTTATTTTCAGTTGAACCAGCAACATATTCCCATTTAAAATAACTATCAGCAGAAGTCGCCCCTTTGTCTCCAAAAATTTCATCTTGTACAGTCCAAACATAATCAATGTAAGTTGGAGTAAGAGAATAATCAGATTTTATTGTGTACATAATAAAATCATGTGCACCTTGGGCTACAGAATTATATTTAATGGTGTAAGAATCTGTGCTTCTTGGTAACGCTGAACTAAAGGCATAACTAGCCTGCACACCGTTGGTGAACAATAACGATATGGTTAGCATAGTAGCTATATTTTTCTTAAAATTCATCATTATGTTTTGACCTAAACGTAAAAAAGATATCAGTTCTATTATAGCATTATAACACGCTTTAAAAAAATAAAAAG
>CAYJMX010000028.1:0-13185 GCA_964371485.1 uncultured Gammaproteobacteria bacterium
AGGATAGTACAAGCTTTAAAGTGTTCTTTAAAAAAGCAGAAATTGAAGAAAAACTAAAAGAAATTAAAGGGAAACAGGTGACTATAATTGTGGGTCACGGCAATTTTTCTGATACCATTTTAGATTTCAATAATAAAACACTTATAAATATACAGTGCCCGCTTGAAACAGAGCTGTTATTTCACACACTTGAAACGGCAAAAGGGCTAGATATAGAAATTGATTTATTTATGACGAACTGTTCAAGCGAGGCCATAAGCACGCTTAAAAATATTTTGTTTTTAAATCTTAAAAATATCTACATCACAAATTGCTCTAAAAGCAGCATAAACCCGCATATTTTAGATTGCCTAAAACATGATTTTGATATTCACATTTTAAAATAATTAATTTAAAAATGTTTTTGAATAATCAGGAATTTCAAACTTTCTTTTATCTTCATCTAGAAGTGCAAACTTCTCATACACCTTCATAGAGGCATCTTTTGAAGCTTCCACATATTGCTCATTAAGATATTTTTTATAATATTCATTTAAATCACCAGAATAATTTCCAAGGGTTTTAGCGAACTCTAAAAGCTCTCCTCTTTTAAGACCTCCAGCGTATGCCTTTGTTTTGGCATCTGTTCCAGATGGGCGAATTTCAACAAATTTATCTTCAAAGTCTAAATAGGTGCCATCGCCAACAAAACTTACATCAATTAATTTTGAAAAATCCAGATTTTTAAATGTATTAGATAAAATTTCTTTAACATTTTCAACCGATATTTTATTTTCATATCTAGCAATTGCAAGCGCTAGATAGAAAAGGTCGTTTTTAGTTCTAAGCGCTTCGCCTTTAATTTTATCTTGTTTTAATTTTTCAATATCAACTTCTGATTCGTTATAGTATGAAATGTCTTCTCTGACATCAAATTTTGAAATGATATTATTTTCATTATAAACCTTATTTAAATGCTCATACAGTGGAACTTCAAGGCTAGCTGTTAGTGCTGCAGCGATTATTATAGCCTCTGTCGCACTTTTTTCTCTCATCGCAAGAGCGCATCTATTATTTAAAGATTTAATTAAATCGTTTGAACCAATAATCATACCACCTGATTCTTCACCACCAAAACGCATACGAGAAGAAGAATTAAGCTTAATTTCGCGATTGAAAATATCCACAATTGTGATGTCTTTTTGACCTTTTTCAATCATATATTCAATCTTTTTTAACACATTTGCAATTTCTTTAAAGCCAACAGGGGTGTTTATAACTTCAATCCCATTTGCTTTTGCCCACTCATCCCAAGCTTTTGAACTAGCCGTTGTTTTAACAATAAATCTTTTTGAATCATTAAAAATACCTTTTGCTTTTAAAGATTTAGCATAAAAATCCATCAACATTAAAAAGGACTGATTAGCACTATATACAGATAATATGCGACTGTCGTCCAATTTCACATAATCAACACCTGTGTCTTTAATTGCTTGCTCATTTTTAATGTCATCCACCTGAACAACGCTCAATCTATCATGATCAGGGTCAGTCACAAGACACACAGTGCCTATTGGATAATCTTTTAAATGTTTATCATAATTCAGTGATTCCACAACTGGGAAATACTGTTCACCTTTTTCATTTTTGGCAACAACAGTAATATCAAGTGACCAGTCATAAAATTTGCCATTTTTAACATCTTTTCCAATAGAGTGGAAAAATGGGTCCTCATCAGTATTTAACCAATCAAAGGACTTATCAATATCAAGTTTTTCTAATATTTTTGACAATGTTTTATATGAAGCGCCACCAACAGAATCGATGATTATTTTATTGTCGAAATTTTTAATTAATTCAATGTTTTCATCATTAGCTACGCCTTGCTTTAAATAATCAACATATAAATCTATGCCATTATTGAGCTTTTCCATTGTTTTTTCATCAATTAAATCATTCTTGCTTGCTTCAAATTCAATTTTAAATTCGCCATCATTTATTGCAGTGTCTAAAATTTGCTCCATTTTATTAACAAATTCAATACTCTCATCTGGCAAGAATTGCGAGCCTTGATTGTTTAAATCTTTTGTTGCGTTTTTAACAGAAATACCATGAGAGCTTGTAATGTACTCGGCTCCTACTAAATCAAGCTTAAACGCCAAAAATGAAGCTAGCCAAATCGGGATAGTTTCACGGTTTTTAGGGGCAAGAGTTCTAATTTTAAGGGCAGTTTGAATTCTTGCAATAATGTCTAAATATGTTTTTGAATTATATCTAACTTCGCAACCAACAAGTTTAACAAGTTCGCAATCTGGATATTTATCCTTAAGAACAAGCGCCTTAGCGAGCGTTGCAAGAGTTATACCTACAGTATTAATTGGAAAACGAGTGTCATGTGGATATATTATGTTTTGCGGGCCACGAATGCCAGCTGTTGAAACTAGTGCTTCTTTTTTATATCCCTCAAACCATTTTTTTAATTCTAATTTTTCTACAATTTCACGAGTTAAAGAGAAAGTAAATTTCTCCTTGTTTGTATAATCAAAAATTTTATCCGCTTTAATAGCCTCTGGGGTATTTTTTTCAATACCATCAAAAAGCATTTTTTCTAAAGAATTATTCACCATAAAAGTTCTCCATCTGTTAAAATATTGAACTTATTCTAGCATAAAAATTAATCTTTTTCTTCTTCTTTTTTAACTTCTTTAGGCTTTTGTGACTCTGCCTTTTGAGATAAAGATTTTTTACCAGTTAAACGCGACATAAAGCGATAATAATCACCCAAGAAATCGTCACGCTCTAAGTTTTTCTTGTCGTGCTCTTGAATTTCTTGCTTGCTCATTTTCTTAGTTGGAACACCGATAGAGGCACGAATCGCACGTTCATTTGTAAATTCTGTTGCCATTGCAACCGATGTTGCACCCACAAGACTGCCATTGTACACTCTATTGAACGCAGAATTGAACATTGTCATAAACATTGTGTTTAAAATAAAGTTTGAAACTTTATGCATAATTCTTTCATTAGTTACAACTTCAGCCTGCTCTGTGTCTTTTCCAGCTGATGCTATTAAAACTTCGTTTCTATAATCGTTTACAAAGAAATAACTAGCTACTAGCGTTACCATTGGTCTTGAGATGGCTGCTAATTTTGTATTTGAATAGTTTGATTTTCCAGTTGAATTTAAAGAGCTCACAATTTTTTCTTTAAACTTTTGTGCGATTTCATCTTCACTTAAATTTTTCTTTTTAGCATCAATCATCAAATTATCAAACGTTCTTTTTAATCCTGTTAAATCTTCAGCTTCAACAATTTGCTTCACGCTGTCTGTTTTTTCAGTTTTTGAAATAACGTATTTTGCAGGTTTTGAAACAACTGACCAAACAAATTTAAATGGATGGGTAAGTGCTTTAAACAATGGCGCGGCTATTTTTCTATCTTCTTTACCTATTGTAACCATTCCATCAGTAATTCCTTCTGGAACAATAGCATTAAATGCTTCTTTAAAAGAAGTTGCATATTTTTTAAGCCCAAAAGATTCAATGTCATCAAGCATTTTGTTAAAATCTTCCGCTTTTACAACAACATCTTTTTGAGTAAGTTTTGAATATGTTTTTTTAATTAGGCTTTGAGTTGCATCCATAAAGCCCTTTACAGGAGGCAAGGATTTTCTAGCCAAAAGTGCTACAGCGTTAGCCGCAAGGACCACACCAGTTGCTTTTAAAATATTTTTTGGCGACATTAAAGGCTCGTCTTTTTGGACTTGTTCCTTGTTGTCATCCTCATCATCGCTACCTTTAAATTGAACATTTTTATCAAGTGTTTGATTTTGAACTTTTGAAATTTCGCCATTCATCACTTTAAATGCTGAAAACGCTCCAGATGCTTGAGTTAAAGGTGAATTAGGATTCAGAGTTGAAACCGTAGCAGCATTTGTGTGCTCAGTTTTATTTTCTTGCATTTGAGTAGCACTAGTATCCTTTATGGCTTCTTCTTCCTTTGCCTTTTGCTGGCCCTTTGCTATTTTTTCAGCTTGAGCAGAACTTATAGGGTGAAGTGGCATTTTTGATAATATTCTTGATAAAGTTTCAGATACAACAGTTGTACCCACAATGGTGGCTGCCGCCAGTGGCAAACTTTTGTTTGTATATTTAGATAGCGCACTTAATGACAAGTATGACATGCCAGCGTTCATAAAAATTCTTGAACTTTCTTGAGAGAATCTTTTCTTTTGTGCTTTTTTAGCAAGTTCTTCATTGTCATTTTGAAGCATTGAAATGTTATAGAAATCTACACCAGCAATAGAAGCGCTCACAAGTCCTGTGCCGATTCTATTCAGTGTTCTTTCATCTGCCGTTTTATAATTGCCTTTGATTTTACTTTGAGATTTTAATAAATTTTCAAATATTTTTTGAGCATTCTCGTCTTGATTTACAACTCCATTAGCACCTTTTTTGGAAATATCACTCATAGCACTAGAGAAAATATTAAATGAATCCTCAAGCTGAATTGCCTTTGCCCTGTTTGATAGAACATTTGAATCAAGCATTTTTTGAGCAGATTCAGAGAAAACTGGAACTTTTTTAGCACCCCTAAGTGCCCAAGAAGCGATATCTAACCACATATCTTTTATAGGATACATAGCGCTTTTGGCCAATTTTGTTGGAATGCTGTCTTCTAAAATAACTGCACTGTCATTTGCTTCATTAAAAACAATTCTTGATGCGTAACCAAGTTTATCATCTGATTTTCTTAGCTTGTCAAAAATTTGACCAAACTCATCAGCACTAAAGTCGTTTAAAATCTTCATCTTAGAAGAAAAACCATCAACAGATACTGCTGATTTTAAAATTTTGCCCGCAGTTTTCTGCGCACTAGATTGCAACCCTGTAAAAGAGGGTTGATTATTTTGGGGGTGAAACTTTGCCGCTTTTTCGTTCTGTCCCATTTTGCGGCTTTTAAAGGAGTTAGTATTTGAATTTGATATTTTTAAATTCATATATTCCTTAATTCATAAAAATTATTTCACACATATTCCATGCTTTTCAAGAAGTATTTTTAATGAATTATATTTCTGCTTCTACATGCACTACAAAACAGCTGAAAAAAGATATTTGCGCAAATGTAACAAAAAATCATGTTTTCTTAATATATTTGTCATGGGTACCAAAATAGGCTATTGTGTAGGTATGGAGACAGATGCAAAAATAGTACTTGTGGATGATGAGATTATGGTAACAAAAACCCTTGCCATGCTTTTAAGGTTAGAGGGACTTGAAAACACCATAGCATTCAATAATCCAGAGGAAGCACTTGGGTATTTAGAAGAAAATGATTGCGAACTTATAATTTCAGATTTCATTATGCCACAGATGAACGGATTAGAGTTCTTGTCTGCTGCAAAAAAAATAGAACTACATCAAAATACTACCCAAATCCTACTTACAGGTTATGCTGATAAAGAAAATGCCATTAAGGCAATTAATGAACTTGGTATTTTTAAGTACATTGAAAAGCCTTGGAATAACGCAGATTTAATTTTAAATATTAAAAATGCTATTGAGCGCACAACTTTAAAAAAAGCGCTTAAACAAAAAATGGATGAACTAGAGCAAGCGAATTCTGCTCTTGAAAATTACTCAAAAAACCTTGAAACACTTGTTGAAAAACGCACAGGGCAATTATATGAAAGCAGTGAAAAATTAAACACACTTTTTGAAAATTGCGCAGATGGCATTTTGACTTTTAACAGAAACCATCAAATTATTTCAGCAAACAAAGCTACTCAAGAAATTTTTGGCGTAAGCGAAAAGGAACTTATAAATAAAAACTTTTTTGAACTTATAATTAATGAAAAAAATCAAAAAATTGAACCATTGTTTAATGAAAAAAAAGTTGTATATCTGAGAGATTTTAGTTTAATAAATTATAAAAATGATGAAAAAATTCCAGTAGAAATAAGCCTTGGAACAGTTTTAAACAATAAAGACTCTTTTGTTGTGGCAGTTATCAGAAATATGTCATATCAAAAAGAGAATGAGCGATTAAAAGATGACTTTATTGCCACACTGACGCACGATTTAAGAACGCCTCTTTTGGCTGCCATATCAGGTTTAGAGTTCATTTTAAATGGAACACTGGGAGCTATTGAAGACAAGCAAAAAGATTTAATCTTTGCTATGAAAAAAAGCAATGAAGATATGCTTGGGCTAACAAATGCGCTTCTTGAGGTGTATAGGTATGAAGCTGGAAAAGTTTATTTGTGTAAGTCGCAATTTTGTATAAATGAACTGATAACTCAATCAGTATCAGAATTACAACCGCTTTTAATCAAAGAAAATGCCAAGCTTAATTTTGCAAGAACAAATACGGATGAGTTATTAATTAACGCCGATAAAAATGAAATCAGAAGGGTGATTGTAAATCTTATTGGAAACGCAATTAAGCACTCTGGAGAAAATATTCAAATAAATATTAGCGCTCATCAAGAGGATAAAGATCTTGTTGTTAGCGTTAAAGACAACGGAGTTGGACTTGATCAAGAAGATATCAAAAAACTTTTCAAAAGATTTTCTCAAGGAACAAGCAAAAAACGCTCTACTTCAACAGGTCTTGGGCTGTATTTATCATCTCAGATTGTAAATGCGCACAATGGTACAATTTGGGTTGAAAGCGAAGTAGATAAAGGTTCTAATTTTATATTTAGATTAAAAAATGTCGTCACTGAAAGCAGGGTTTTATTATGAACAATGAACGCATAAGGGTATTAATTGTTGAAGATCATATGGTTGCAAGAATGGGAACCGCAATTGTTATTGAAAACACGCCAAATTTTGAACTAGTAGGTCAAGCAACTGATGGGCTTGAAGGCGTATCTATGGCATCGCAAACAAAGCCAGATGTCATTTTAATGGATATTGGGCTACCTAAAATTGATGGCATTGAGGCCACTCGAAAAATCAAAGAAATGGGTCTGACTTCTTCAATTCTAATGTTCACCTCTCGTGATAACAGCGAAGATGTTTTTTGTGCGCTTAAAGCAGGGGCTGATGGCTACATTATGAAGGGTTCAAATGAGAATACATTAATTAACGCGATTACAGCCGTAAGCGAAAAAGCTGGCTGGCTTGACCCGCAAATTGCAAGAATAGTATTATCTAGCACTCAAGAAAATTTTATAAACGAAGAAATTCAAGACAAAGTGCAAATGGCAAAAACAAAGTATGGCCTAACTAAAAAGGAATATGAGGTTTTATCTCTTATCGCTGATGGACTTTCAAATAATGAAATTGCGGATAAGCTTTTTGTATCTTTATCTACTACAAAAGCACATGTTCACAGTGTTTTACAAAAATTATACATAAGCGATAGAACAAAAGCAGCAGTGACCGCGATTAAAGAAGGTATTGTATAGTTATGAAAAAAGTTGTTTGCACGCTTGTTCTAGGTGTCGCAATATCTTTAAATAGTTGTGCCCACTCTTTTGAATTAAAAAAGTAAAACAAGAAGTCGATGAAAGCCAAATAATGGTTCAAACAGAAGAAGAATGGCATGAGGCGGCAAAAAATGTGAACCTTGAACAAAGGGACATCCCAAAATATGAGCCTCCAGAAAATAAAGATTATGTGCCAACGACTCCTCTTAGTAAGAGATTTATAAAATATAATTTATTGCCTGGGGACAAGGAATTAAACCTATCTACCATTAAGCACAAAAAAGATATGATAAGTCAGGGTGTAATTGACCCTAATTTTAGATATATGGCATACAGCCAACACTACTATACGCCTTTTAATGATCAAATTTCAGGCGATATTTATGTTCAACACATTAAAGATGGCGCAACAAGAATGCAAAAGGCATTGAACACTTCACCTACAAATGCCCACAGGCGCCCTGCCATAGAAGTTGGCACAAAAGAATTTCGCGACAATATGTTTACGACACTAACCATTGTGGATTTTTCAAATGATTCAAAAAAACTTGTTGTAAAAGAAAAAATAGGCTCTACGATTAATGGAATTTATAGAAGCTACATCTGGGTTTATTTCTTTAAGGAAACTGAAACGGATGGCTTTGCAATAAGATTTTCAAACTTAAATGAGGCGATTGAAAAACATTTTTTAGAAAAAGATTTTGTTATTCTGGATAAATACATGTGGGACATTAAGCCGCTTGGATTTAGCAAGGAAAATCCCAATTTAGTTATAGTTGAATCTTTTGTTTATGATTTAAATAAAAAGCCAATTTTCCTTGGAGTGTGGGCAATAGACACTGAAGATGGCAGCGTAAAATTAATCTCTGAAACGCTAAAAGCGATGGAGATAACTGTAAATGGCTTAGTTGTTGAAGAATACTATCCAAATGTTGGACCAAAAGTTAAAGAAAAAAAGATTAAATACAAAAACTCTGAAATTGAAATTTAATATTAAAACACAGGTGGAGTTTGAATATAGTTGGCTTTTAAATCTTTATAATCAAAGTCTTTTTCAATATTTGAAGACAGTGAAGCTTTTTCTTTTGCTAGTTCACACAATACTTTTTCAAGTTCATAATTTTCTTTTGTAAAATCAATAAAATTGGCAACTATTGTGTCGCAAAAGGCCTTTTTAACTGACTCTTCACATATAACAGTTTTATTTTCAATGTATTGTTTCACATCATCTTTTAAAATAAGCTTGATTTCAGCATCATCATAAAAATAATACATAGAACGCCTTGCATCAAGCAATACAACAGCATTCTCATCACTCTGCGCTCTTTTTAAAATCTCGCAAGAATTTAGTGGCACAACAGGCAGTTCTACAAAAGTTGCAAGCACCTTTGCTACCGCCAATGATGCTCTTATACCGGTAAAGCTACCAGGGCCAGAATTTATAGCTAACAAATCTAAATCTTTAAATTCAACATTGTGCTTTTCAACCATTTTTTTTATATTTGAAATCAAATACGCACTGTGATAGTTGTTTTCATCACTTTTAATTTGCACGCCTTCATATTTTCCTTTTATACAAATGGATAAATATGTTTTATCTAATGAAGTATCAAAAGCCAAAATATTCACTATAGAGCACCCATATCCTTCGCAATTTTCGCAATAAGTTCAATATTTTTATCACCACTTGCGATGAATTCAACATATCTTTTTTGATCATTAATTTCAAATTCATCATCTGATGGATAAGAAATTTTTATATCAATTTTATTAAAATTTAATTCACTTTTACCAAAGCTTGACCATTCTATAAAAGTCAAAACGCCATCTTTAGAATAATCTATAAGTTCTTCTAAAATTGTTTTTACACCCTCAAATTCTAAACGATACAAATCGAAATGATAAATAGGAAGCTTATAGCCCTTATATTCATTTAAAATTGTAAAACTTGGGCTTGTAATTTTCTCTTTAACATCTAATTCTTGCAATATATATCGAACAAGAGCCGTCTTTCCAACTCCAATGTCGCCATCAAGACAAACAAATGCGCCAGTGTCACTTAAGTTTTTAACAAAAACAGAAGCGAGTTGCTTAGTGTGATTTAAATTTTTCAGTTCAATTTTCATAAATTCATTTTAACATAAATACACAATTACTAAAGTTCGCTATAGGGCATGACGATAAATATAATACAAGGTTAATATAGATTTTATTTATTTAGGAAGGTTTTAATGAGCAACTACGGTAATTACGATGAATACGAATTGGATTTTTGCGAATATGATCCAAGAAGTGTGAATAAAAGTTTAGAATTGGAAAATGAGCTTATAAACTTAGCGCTATCAGTTGAGGCGCCTAAGCTTGAATTTTTCAAAAATTTCTTAAAAAAATATTCACATCAGGCAAATTAGAAAGTAAATTTATTTTTCTGACCCTGATCGTGGAATTGTCCACCAGCGCACACGGCTTCAATTACTTTTAAAAGGAATTCTCTTGAAGCGTCCTGTGGCGAGATTAAAATTTCTTGGTTATTTTTGTGACGAATTGTCATAACTGAACTTTGAGTTTTATCAGCAGGCACATATAAAGAAGCGATTTCATTATCTAAAAGCGCCTTCATTTGCGCATCATAATCTTGAGCATCTTGTATGATAGATGCGTAACTTCCATTTAGTGCAAAAATTCTTCCACAAAATATTGGCGTTGTGCCTTCTCTTGGAAGCGCCTTTGGTGAAATATTGAAGCGAGAAGTGAATGTAATTGTATGCCATAAAATATTCACACACGCTAAAGTATTTGTTTTATCAATTTCAAAATATACATTTTGATTTGGGATATTTCTTATTTTAAAGCCCTGTTTTAAATTCTCCACAACATCTTTTATTGTGGCAATCATTCTTAAAAACATCTCATGGGTTAGTTGAGAAGATTGTTGAAAATCAAGGAATTGCTTATACATATGTACTGCAACAAGACCTGTGCGCTCTTGCACAACAGAAGACTTACGCACCTGCGTATCTAAATTATCAATGCTATCAAAATTGTTTTGCAAATTCCTAACCTTTGACTTTAAGATTATACATATTCTATAACAAAAAAGGGGATTATTATAGTACTAGAATAATACTAATTTAAGTTTTTTTGAATACTTAGTTTATATTATTTTTTTAAAAATAAGTGTATAATTAGAATAAACTATTGTATAAGGCACAAAAATGGACACAAAAAATATCTCATTTAAATATTTAGACGAGTTTAAAATTTATTTAAAAAGTGAAAAGAATTTTTCGCCAAATACAATTCGAGCATACATAGCCGATGTGTACACATTTTTAATTTATTCTGAAGAATCAGATGTTATTTCAATCAATTCTAAAAACTTCAGCGAATATTTGCACTTTATACAAAAAATTAACTACACAAAAACAACAATAGCTAGAAAAATCGCCTCAATTAAAGCGTTTTACAAGTTTTTATACCAAGAAGAAATAATTGAAATAAACCCGCTTGATGGGATAAAATCTCCTAAAAAAGCAAAAAGTCTGCCTAATTATATGAATGAATCAGAGGTGGAACAGATTCTTAGAAATGTAAAAATAGAAACTCCATCCGGCTTTAGAAACAGAGTAATTTTAGAACTCCTTTGGACAACAGGGATGAGAATATCAGAGCTTTCTAATTTAAATTTTGAAAATTTAAACCTTGAACAAAACGAAATTAAAGTGCTCGGAAAGGGTTCAAAAGAGCGAATAGTGCTTGTTCCAGATAAAACAAAAGAAGCTCTTTTAAATTACATAAACAACGTTTTTTCTCTTGTTTCAAATATTGAACAAACTCAAAAAACACCGCTTTTTATAAACTACAACGGGTTTAGATTACAAAATCAAAGCATTAGAAAAGCATTGAATGAAGTTGTAAGAAAAATTGAACTACCTAAAAAGGTCACACCGCACGTTTTTAGACACAGCTTTGCCACAAAACTTTTAGAAAAAGGGGCAGATTTAAGAATAGTGCAAGAGTTATTAGGGCACTCAAGCATCTCTAACACTCAAATATACACGCACGTTTCAAGTGCTAGATTAAAATCTGTGTATGACACCGCTCATCCTAGGGCGTAATTTTATAAAATAATATCTTATTGGGTAATAAAATTTTCATCATTTTTAACTAAAATTTTTAGATGAAAAAATTGTGTTCATATGTTACATCTTGCCTCTTAAGCGCGTTGTGCCTTCTATGTTTTGGTTGCAATGGCAAAATTGAAGAACTAAAAAAAGTTGAAACTTATGAAATTACACAAAACAATAACAAAGAAAGTACAGTGTTCTATGGGCAATTAAGAGCTGACACGAAAATTGATTTAAGCTTTAGAATAGCAGGTAAGGTAGAGAAAATTTTTGTATCTGAAGGGCAAGCAGTTAAAAAAGGGGAGCTTATAGCCCAACTTGATAGCAATCTTTATTTTATAAAAGAAAAAAAGGCGCACTACGCCTTACTTGACGCTATTGTTCAATATGAAAATGACAAGAGTTATTTTAATCGAATTAAAAAACTACACAAAGCAGGCGGGATTTCAGACAATGATATGGATAACGCCAGAACAAAAATGGAATCAGGGCACTATAAAATTAAAATAGCGCAACAAGAGTTTGATTATGCGACTCAAGAGCTAGATTATAGAAGAATCTACGCTCCAACAGATGGGATTATTCTAACAAAAAGCATATCTGATGATGAGTATGTTGATTCTGGCACTACAATTGTACAAATGCAAGAAAAAGACGACATTTGCGCCTATGTTTATGTGGGGCAAAATTTAATTAATCAAATTAAAAAAAATGAAATAGCGCAAATTAAAGTTAATGCCATAGAAGATGAAATATTTATAGGATATGTTAAAGAGACTCGCCCGACGACAATTGAAGATGGCAGTTATAGGGTAAAAATTGAACCACTTAAAAAAGATGATAGATTTAAAGACCTTATGAGTGCTAGTGTTGAAATGCAAATAGAGAACAGCGCAAGTGGCAAAATCCTTATTCCGATATCTTCAATTTTAAAAAGAGAAGGCGAAAATTATGTCTATATTTTATCTGATTTTAAAGAAGAAAAAGCGCTTATTAAGACACAAAAAGTCAAGATAGGAAAAATTATTGAAAATGATATTGAAATATTGTGCGGACTTAAAAATAAAGACATTATTATAACAAAAGGGATTGATAACATAAAAGAAAACATGTGGGTAAGGTATAGATGAATTTGACTCTATTTTTCTTTAGGAATAAATTTCTTCTTCTTGTAAGCTTATTTATAATAATATCTGGGGCAATTTCATACTACATAAATACCTCTAGAAACGAAGACCCCGGATTTAAAATTAGAACAATAGTTATAACCTCATTTTATAAAGGCGCAAGTGCTGAAGTTGTGGACAAATATATTAGTGAAAAAATCGAAGAACAGCTTGAACAGGTAAATGAAATTGAACACATTAGGGTAAAATCTTATGACAACAAAAGCGTTATTTATGCTGATATTTATGAATATTATGATAATCTGCAACCCATTTTTGACAAAATAAGAAGGAAAGTTCAAGACATACAAAATGAGCTTCCAGAAAATGTATTTAGCATTATAGATGATGAGTATGCTGATGTTTTTGGCACATTGTTGTCTTTAAGTACTAAAGATTTTAGCTATGAAGAATTAAAAGAGTACGCTGATAAAATACAACAAGAATTTTTATCATTAAAAGAAAGTTCAAAAGTTGA
>CAYJMX010000029.1:0-12595 GCA_964371485.1 uncultured Gammaproteobacteria bacterium
GCTTTTAAAAATATGTGGCTTTTATTTTTCAAAAAGCAACGAATTTTCAAATATATCGGTAGTTTACAGTGCTGTTGAAAAAACACATAAAAGCACAAAAACATTTGAAAAAACGGTTTTAAAAATGAATGACCTAAAAAATAAAATAAATAAAAGTGTAGTGTTTTTTAAAAACGAAGATGAAGAAGAAGATAAAACACAAGCAGTGCAACTTATGACAGTGCATAAATCCAAGGGTGATGAATTTGATTTTGTATTCATCCCATATATGAGTTCCAAAAATTATGGCTTAAACTCAAAAGATATAGAAATCAAGGGTACAACGGAGTTTTTGCGAAAAATAAAGTCAAAGCCAAAAGATATAGGTTCAATTAAGCAGGAAATACTCGATGAAAATTACAGGCTAGTTTATGTTGCTATAACTAGGGCAAAACACAATCTATACTTAAGTTGCAGTAAAAAGTACAAGTATTTTAAAAAAGAGGTTGAAACGACGCCTTGTGAAATATTGAAGCTAAAGGAGGGCGCAAATGCTGACTTTTAGCGCTCATTCACTTAAAACGCTTGATAACAACGTAGAGCACTTTATAAAAAAACATATTTTGAATTTAGAATTTATAAAAAGCGACACTAGTGCTGAACTTGGGCAAAAAATGCACACCTTGATTCACTATTATTTTAACAACTTTGAAATTGATAAAATAGTTAATTCACTTGATGAAAAAGAAAAAGAATTGTTTGAAAATCTAAAAAATAGAGAGATTTTTAAAAGAAAAAATAATTTTTTATATAGTGAGAAAAAATTTGATTTAAAGCTTGATAACAATGGATTTTATTGTTACCTAACGCTTCGATATGATGCTATTTTTAAAGAAAATAACAGGCTTTTAATTTACGATTGGAAGCTAAAAAATTTACCAAAAGACGCAGAAGATGATTTGCAAACAATAGTATATCTATATTGCGCCTCAAAAATTTTTAATACAAAAAATATTTCCATTATTTATCATTCAATTGAAAAGAATGAAGAAAAGCGTATAGATTTTAAAAATGAAGATGATTATGAAAAAAGAATTTTTGATATTATTTTAAAATTGCCAAAAAAATATCTAGCTTAATTTTGTTAAAATTTCATATCCATCATCTGTTACAAGAATTGAGTGCTCAAAATGCGCAGAGTCCTTATTGTCATTTGTCACAACCGTCCAATTATCTGACAACAAAGTAACATCATCGCAACCCAAATTAAACATAGGTTCAACCGCAAGTGTCATTCCAGATTTTAAAACAACATTTGATCCGACTTTATAATTAAAAATAAATGGCTCCTCATGCATCGCTCTTCCTACGCCGTGACCGCCATATTGACGAACAATACCTAGTCCATTTTCATTTGCGACTTTTTCAATTCCAGCTGATAAATCATCAAGCATTGCATTATTTCTGACATTATCTAAGCCAGAGAAAAGCCCACGCTCTGTAAGTTCAAGCAACCTTTTCTTCTCGTCAGAAATATTTCCAACAGGATAAGTCCAAGCGCTGTCACCCACAAGGCCCCTATATGTTGCACCAATATCAATTGACACAATGTCGCCATCTTTTAAGATAACGTCTTTTGATGGAATGCCGTGGACCACTTGAGAATTAATAGAAGCGCAAATCGAGGCAGGATAGCCATGATATCCTAAAAATGAAGGTATAGCCTTGTTTTCCTTGATGATTTTATTTGCAATCATATCAAGATCATAAGTTGAAACGCCAATATCGATTGCGTTTTTAATTTCCTGATGACAAAGTGCAACAATGTGCCCCGCCTGTTTCATCAACTTTATTTCTTCACGCGATTTTTTATTAATCAAAATACACCTTATTCTTCGTTAAGAACGACTTTTTTAACATTTTGCCACACTTCTTGAATTGAAGCATCAGCATCCACTTTTTCTAACACATCAAAACCTTCAAAATATTCTAACAATGGTTTTGTCTGAGAATCATATGTTTCAAAGCGCAATCTTGCGGTTTCTTCATTATCGTCATCTCTTTGAATAAGCTGAGTATCGCAAATATCGCAAAAGTTCATCAGCTTTGGAGGCGAACTAATAAGATTATATATCGTGCCACATTTAGGGCAAGAACGGCGATTTACAAGCCTTTGAATCAACACTTCATTTTCAATGTCAAAATAAATAGCTTGAACATCTTTTTTGTATTCATAATTAAGATGTGCCAAAAGATTTTCTAGGGAATTTGCCTGCTCTAATGAGCGAGGGAAACCATCTAGCACGAAGCCATCTTTGCAATCATCTTTTATAATTCTGTCTTTAATAACATTTTCAACTATTTCACGAGGAACAAGTTGACCCTTATCAATAAATTTTTTGGCCTCAATGCCATATTCGGTCATATCCTTGATATGGACTCGTAATAACGAGCCCGTATCAATATGTGGAATATCCAATTTTTGAGAAAGCTTTGAAGTCTGTGTGCCTTTGCCACACCCTGGAGGTCCAAGAAAAACAAAGATTTTCTTCATTATTTATCTTGCTCCATTAAAAAACTTTCGTAATTTTTTGCCAGCATGTGAGTCTTGATTTGATTGATAAAATCAAGAGCTACACCAACCATGATGATAAGCGATGTCGCACCTAAACCCTGCAATGTAGTAATGTTTGTGACTTTACTTGCAATTGTTGGAATAAGCGCAATAATACCAAGAGATAATGCTCCTATTAGGATTACTCTTGATAATATTTCATCAAGCTTGTCTGCTGTTGGTTTTCCAGGCTTTACACCAGGAATAGCTGAGCCGTATTTTTTAAGGTTATTAGCAATTTCCTTTGGCTGCATACTTGGGATAATTGAAGCGTAGAAGAAAGTCAGCGCGACAATCAAGACAAAATATACAACATAATAACTAACACTATTTGGGCTTAAGAACAGGCTCATCTGCGAAAGCGCATCTTTAAGAGGGCCTTCAGCGATGTTTATCTGTTCAACAAAACCTAAGATAGTTGCTGGGAACAATAATATTGCAACAGCAAAGATGATAGGCATAACACCACCTGGGTTTAATTTAAAAGGAATATTGCTTTGCGCTCCGCCATAGACTTTGTTTCCAACTTGACGTCTTGCTTGAACGATTGGAACTTTTCTTACCGCTTCTTGGAAAACAATAATTATAACAATAGTTGCTACAAATATTGCAAGAAGTGCAAGAAGTCCAAACTGCAATGCGCCGTCTTGAGAAACAAGTGTCGCTGTTCTTTGAGCATATAGTGGAATACCAGCTATAATACCAATAAAGATTAATAGCGAACCGCCGTTACCTACGCCTTTTTCAGTGATAAGCTCAGCAAGCCACATCACAAGAACCGCACCAGATGCCAGTGTGACAACTGAACCTATGTAGAACATAGTTGGGTGCATTGTGTAGATAAATGAACCAGGGAGTTTAGATAGAACAGTTACAAATACAAACGCTTGAATTATAGCAAGCACAACAGTGAACTGTCTTGTAATTTGTGCGATTTTTCTTCTTCCCGCTTCGCCGTCTTCTTTTTGAAGCCTTTCAAGGTATGGAACAATAACAGCTAAAAGCTGCATTATAATTGAAGATGTGATGTAAGGCCCAATGCCTAGGGCAAAAATTGAAACCTTACCAAGTGCACCACCAGAGAATAAATCAAGGAAACCTATCATATTATTCTGTGCTGCTAGTGCCTGAAACACTTCATTATTTATTCCATAAATTGGAAGCTGAGCGCCAAATCTGAACAGTGCAATAATTACAAAAGTAAAGATTAGCTTCTCTTTTAAACCACTTGATTTGATGTTTGCCACCAAGCTATCAAGCATATGTTGGTTATTAACATTTTGTTGCATTAAACTAATTCAACCTTTCCGCCAGCTTTTTCGATTTTTTCTTTAGCGCTTGGCGATACATAGTAAGCTCTAACTGTAACAGCTTTATCGATTTCGCCATTACCTAACACTCTTAAAATGTCAGATGTTGAGTGTGCTTTTTTATTTTCCATTAAATACGCTAAATCAACTTCATCAACCCCTAGTTTGGCTAATGTTGAAACGTTAATTTCAGCAGCCTTTAAAGCGAATTTAGAGTTGTTGAAACCTTTTAATTTAGGCATTTGTCTGAAAGCAGGCATTTGTCCACCTTCAAAACCACGTTTAGCGCTACGGCCACTTCTTTGACCTTCACCGTTGTGACCACGGCAAGATGTTTTACCATGACCAGATGAGCGACCTCTACCTTTTCTTTTTATTCTTGATACTGAACCATCATTTGGTTTTAAATCTTCTAAAGTTATCATTTTATATTACCTATACTTTCTTACTTTACTACTTGTACTAGATGTGGGATTTTGTTTACCATGCCCATAATTGTAGCTGAAGGCAGATGTTCAACAATCTGGTGAGTCTTTTTAAGACCAAGAGCGCGAACGATTTTAACCTGCTTTTCAGATGAACCGATAGTACTTTTTACAAGTTGAATTTTTATTTTTTCTTGAGTTTTAGCCATTTTTATATTCCTTATCCTAACATTTTCTTCATACCAATACCACGCGCGTTAGCAACTTCTGAGAATGAACGAAGACTTCTTAAAGCATCTAGTGTTGCATTTGCTGTGTTTAGAGGTGATTTTGAACCAAGTGATTTCGCTAAGATGTTTTCAATACCAGATAATTCAAGGATTGATCTAATAGCACCACCAGCGATAACCCCTGTACCAGCTGAAGCTGGTCTTAAAATTACAGAACCCGCACCAGCGCGACCTGTGATCATATGAGGGATAGTTGTTTTAAAGATTGGAACTGTAACAAGATTTTTTCTCGCATCAGCAACTGCTTTTTGAATAGCAATGATAACTTCAGCAGCTTTCGCTACGCCCATTCCAACTTGGCCTTTTTTATTACCAACGATAACAATAGCTCTGAATGATAATTTCTTACCACCTTTAACAACCTTTGTTACACGGCGGATTTGAACAACTTGTTCTTTCCACTCTGATTCAACAGGTTCTACTGTTTCGATTTTTCTTCTTCTTTGTCCGCGTCCACGAGCAGGTTTTAGTTGAGTAACTTCAACTTCATCAGCTTTTTTTGCTTCCGCTTTTGTTTCTGTTTTTTCTTCTTTAACTTCAGCAACAACTTCAGTTGTTTCTTGAGTTTCAATAACTTCTTTTTCTTCCACGTTTTATACCTTTCAATTTATATAAGTGTCTTTTTTTTATTTCAATCTATTAAAAATAAATGAACATTAAAATATGCCCTATATTAAGGACCAACTAATATTCGAGTAATAGATCTCTGACAATCTATATAAATAATACATGCTAAAGAATTAAATGCAAGGGTTTATAATGGAACGGTTTCACCCTGTTCGCTTACTCGTCGCAACCGTCACACTCTGGCACACCTTATGCTCACTCGTATAAAATTAGAGCAAAGCTCTAAAATTTTATACTTCGTTTGTTTGGTACGGCTCGAGCTGTTCGCCAGTGCTCATCGCACTGCCGTCACGCTCTGGCACACCTTATGCTCACTCGTATAAAATTAGAGCAAAGCTCTAAAATTTTATACTTCGTTTGTTTGCAAAAAAAAATGTTTGTTTCCGTTGAACAAACATTTAAAACACGAGGATATTAAGAGAGAGTAATAATATTTTTTTACCAACTTATGTCATTGCACATATGGCTAACATAGTTGCTATTGTTGAGTTTTTCTTCCTTTAAGTTTTTATTCCCTACCCTTATATAAAGTATTTTTATTCAAAATAATTGCCTATTGTTTTTTTATTTGCGTAACATTTGTTAACAAAAAAATTAGCCCCTCAAAAATGAAGGGCTAAAATTAAATCATATTAACGCTTTAGCTATTTTGACTCTTTGTCTTCTATAACTTCAGCTTCAATTATTGTTTCTTTTTGTGGCATATAAGCCGCATTATCAAGCTGTTTGTTAATAATTACAGTTTGAATAATTTGGAAAATATTACTTGTCACAAGGTATAAAAGCACACCAGCAGGGATTGGAATGAATAAGAAAGTTAAACCAATCATAAGTGGAAGCATTGTACCCATAGATTTTTGAATAGCCGCTTGAGTCGGGTCAAGTTGAGTATTTTTGCTTTGCGCCATCATTACTTTTTGAGATAACCACATAGTCGCACAGAACAATAATACCAAGAATATAACGTCATAATGCGTGCCCGATTCAACCGCTTTTGATTCAACATGTGCCACTAAAATACTGTCATATGGCTTAAAAGTAACTGTTTCAGTTTCTTTTGTAGAATTATCGGTGATGTTTAATCTCACTTCTTTGATTTCTTTTAGCTCAGCAAAAGAAAGCGCCAAACTGTCTGGATACATTTTTAAGTCAAACTTTCCATTTGGGTTAACACTTCCTTGAACAGTAACCGCCTTTGTTGGCCTATCAACTTTTACAGCTGATAATTCTTTATTTTTTAATACAACATGTGCTGTTTTAGCAGCCATAAAAGTATCGTTCACATTAGCTGAGAATGTTCCATCAAAAGAAATTCCAGCAGTAGATTTAATAGTGGCATCTAACCTTTTAACAAATAAGAAACTAGCATCCCCTGCTTGTTGAATAAAAAGTGGGCTCATTAAAGATGTATATAAAAGGATGAAAATTGGAAGTTGAATTAACATTGGAAGACAGCCAGACATTGGGTTGAATTTATTTTCCTTGTAAAATTCCATCATTTTTTGTTGCATCATTTGAGGATTGCTTTTGTATCTCTCTTGAAGTGCTTTAATTTTAGGTTGCAATGTTTGCATAGCGCGCATTGAACGCTGTTGTGACACACTAGATGGCCACATTAATGCTCTAACAATAAGCGTTAAGGCGATAATTGCCCAACCCCAGTTACCAAAAATATCAGCTAATGTTTTCAATAGCGATAGTGTTAAACCGACAAAATCCATATATAACTCCTAAATTTTTCTCTCTAAATTAATTATTTAAATTATAATACGAACATGATAATATTGCAGTATGAATTTTAATTTTGACACAATTTGCGCAATTGCAACACCTCTTAGCACAGGTGGAATAGGGGTTATAAGAATAAGCGGAGAAGAATCATTTTCAATTGCGCAGAAAATATTTAATAAAAAAATTAAGCCAAAATATATAAACCATGGCCAAATAATTGATGACAACAAAGTGATTGATGAGGTTGTATTGCTTCCTTTTGTAGCACCACACAGCTATACAGGAGAAGATGTTGTTGAAATTCAGGCGCACGGCTCACTTGTTGTGGTGAATGAGATTTTAAATCTTGTGCTAAAAAATGGTGCAAAACTTGCCCAAAGGGGAGAATTTACAAAAAGGGCATTTTTAAATGGCAAAATTGATCTTGTGCAAGCAGAATCTGTACTTGATTTAATCAATTCAAAAACTCAAAAAAGCGCACAGGGTGCTGTTAATAACCTATCAAAAATGCTATCAAACAAGATAGATAAAATTAAAGAAGATTTTAAATCAATTTTAGGAAAAGTCATGGCTTCAATTGATTTCCCTGAAGATGTAGCAGAGCTTGAATATGAAGAAATCGAAAAAAGTGCACTTAAAAGTATCCACGAAATTGAAGACATTCTTAAAAATGCAAAAATGCACAATCTTATAAGACAGGGGATTAAAATCGCCATTGTTGGCCGCCCAAATGCTGGTAAATCATCTTTATTTAATTCTCTTTTAAATGTTGATAGAGCCATAGTGACAGACATTGAAGGCACAACAAGAGATGTCATTTCTGAAACTATTGAAATTAACGGACTAAGTGCCACTTTACTTGATACAGCAGGCATTAGAAATGACAGCGATGATAGAGTGGAACAAATCGGTATTGAGCAATCAAAAAGCGTCATTGAAGAGTCTGACATTGTGCTTTGCCTTTATGATGGTACAAAAGGCATTGAGAAATTAGATGCTGAAATTTTTGAATACGCAAAGGAAAAACCTTTTATTATTGTTAAAACAAAGGCAGATCTAAGCCCAGATAAAAAGGATGACGAGATTAATATAAGCTCGCACACAGGTTTTGGAATTGATGTTTTAAAAGATGCAATTTATAACAAAATGACAGATACGAACATTCAAGATTGCGAGTATTTAACAAATCAAAGACACCAGTTTTGTCTTGAAATGTCAAAAGAATCTCTTGAAAATGTAGTTCAAGGGGCACTGAATATGGAACTTCAGGATTTAATCTGCATAGATTTAAAGGCTTCATTGCTGGCGTTGGATGAAATTTCAGGCGAAGTTATAAACGATGAAATTTTAAACAATATATTTGAAGCGTTTTGCATTGGTAAATAAAATAGTATTTTGTTAAGCTTTGTAACAAGTTTTAGACTTTATGTTACAAGCCTAATAATACGAGGAATAGTTAAAATATAAGATGAAATGTTAAAAAAGTTTTCTCTCTAATTCCTCTCTCTAATATGTGGTAAATTTACTGGCTCTTGAAGTCAGTTTTTTTTTGCTATAATAAAGTTATGCAAATGGAATTTTTATACGCAAAAATACACCGAGCAACAGTCACAGACGCTAATTTAGACTATGTGGGTTCTATCACAATAGATAGCGCTTTACTTGAAGCTTCAAAATTAAGAGAAAATCAAAAAGTTGAAATTTTAAACATAAATAATGGCGAAAGATTTTCAACATATATTATTGAAGGCGAGAAAAACTCTGGTGTGATTTGCTTAAATGGGGCAGCAGCAAGAAAAGTTCAAAAGAACGACAAGATAATAATCGTTGCCTATGCTCTTTTAGACACTAAAGAACAAGAAGCTTTTAAACCGTACATAGTGCATGTTGACGAAAATAACAAAATAGTTTAATTACACTCTTGATAGAGCTACTTTTCCACTTCTTACAAAGTCTTTATAACCATAAGGTTTAATTAGTTCAATTAAGGCTTGAGTTTGCTTATCATCACCCACAAGTTGAATTGTGTAGTTTTTATCAGTGATATCAATCACCTTGGCTCTTACAGCTTCAACTATTCTTAAAATCTTATCCACATCTTCATCTTTTGGCGAAACTTTTATCATTACAATCTCGCGCTCGATTGAATCATTTATTGGTAAATCTGAAACTTTAAGAACTGGAATTAATCTGTGCAATTGCTTGCAAATTTGTTCTATAGCGTGAGATGTTGCAGAAGTAACGATAGTCACCTTAGAATACGCTTTATCTATAGAAGGCGCAACAGTCAAGCTTTCAATGTTATAGCCACGCCCAGAGAAAAGGTCGACTATACGAGATAAAACACCTGCTTCATTTGTAACCATAATTGATAATGTATGTAATTCGCTCATTTTAACCTCTAACCTTTACATCTACTCTTCGCACGACAATATAACTTTATTTAATGGTTGGCCCGCTAACACCCAAGGATATACCATTTCAAAGCTTTCAACAACAAAGTCTATAAACACGCAACAATCTGAATTCATTGCCTCTTCTAATGCTGGAATAATTTCTTCTTCTTTTTCAACTCTAATACCCTTAGCACCATATGCTTTAGCCAGTTGAACAAAGTCTGGAGCGCTAATTTCAGTTTGAGAATAGTGCTTATCAAAAAGTTTTTCTTGCCATTGGCGAACCATTCCAAGATATCCATTGTTTATAACGCAATTTATAACTTTAATTCCATAATCCATGCAAGTTGCAATTTCTTGAATATTCATCTGAATAGAGCCATCACCTGCAACATTTATTACAAGATTATTTTTCTTGGCAACAGCAGCACCAATTGCGGCTGGGAAGCCAAAACCCATTGTACCCAAGCCACCAGAAGTTATAAACTTTCTTGGTTCATCGAACTTTAAAAGTTGCGCACACCACATTTGGTGCTGGCCAACCTCTGTTGAAAAGATTGGTTTTTTACTTTTTGTATGTTCATAAATTGTTTCTATAACTTTAAGCGCGCTTAGTTTATCACTTGGGCATTTTGGAATTGCACGCTTTTGCTTCCACTCATCAATTTGCTGAAGCCAAGCTGTTTTAGCCTCGTAATTAATTTCTTGTGGCTTTTCTTTCGCTTCTTTTAGCATCATATGCAATACATTTTTAGCGTCGCCAACAATTGGAATGTCAACCTTTACGTTCTTTGAAATAGAGCAAGGGTCGATGTCCACGTGGATTACACGAGAATCTCTTGCAAATCTTTGCAAGCAGCCTGTAATTCTATCGTTAAACCTTGTGCCTACGGCAAAAATAACATCAGCATGCACTACAGCATAATTTGCCCAATAATTACCATGCATTCCTAGCATACCTAGTGAATGCGGACAGCTTTCAGGATAAACACCTTTACCCATTAGTGTGTGACACACTGGAATTTCAAGGTGCTGAGCAAGTTCTGTTAATTCACGATTAGCACCACTATGTAACACTCCACCACCAGCTATTATTACAGGACGACTAGCGTTTTGTAATTCTTTTAAAGCTTTTGAAATTTGAAGTGGGTGTCCTTTATAAGTTGGATTATAACCAACAAGTTTAACTTCTTTTGGATAATCAAAAGTTGTTGTTTGAGTCAAAATATCTTTTGGAATATCAATTACAACAGGACCGGGTTTACCAGTAGTAGCAATATAAAAAGCCTCTTTTATGATTCTTGATAAATCTCTAACATCAGAAACTAAATAGTTATGCTTGCAGCAAGAACGAGTTATACCTACTACATCAGCCTCTTGAAAAGCATCGTTTCCGATTTGATTTGTTGCAACTTGACCAGTAAATACTACAAGTGGGTAAGCGTCATAATAAGCGTTAGCTATACCAGTTATCGTATTACATGCCCCAGGGCCAGAAGTTACAAGCGCCACACCACATTTACCTGTAGCACGCGCATATCCTTCTGCTGCGTGGATTGCAGCTTGTTCATGTCTTACAAGATAGTGCTTAATTTTGTCTTGATTATAAAGTGCCTCATAGATGTTTAAAATAACACCACCAGGATATCCGAAAATTTCGTCAACGCCTTCTGCCTCAAGGGACTTTAAGAATATTTGTGCTCCTGTAAACATCTCTTTGCTCATTTATAACTCTCCGCTAATATTTGTTTTATAATTGCATTATACTATGAAAAAAAATAAATTGTATGAAGATATATCAGGTGGTACACTTGGCGCAATTGTTGCCCTTCCTCAGGCGCTAGCTTTTGGTGTGGCAGTTGGCATAGGTGCCTCATCTGGCATTTGGGGCGCTATAATTTTATGCTTAATTGTAGGGCTTATTGGATGCAATCATCCAACAATTTCAGGGCCAACAGGACCTGTAGCCATTGTAATAGCTTCAACAATAGCAACCATGCACGGAGATATTAACACTCTTTGGGCGATTATATTTTTAGCAGGATTGTTTCAAATAATAATTTCGAGAACTAGCCTAACAGATGTCATAAAATACGTTCCATATCCAGTAATATCAGGTTTTATGAACGCAATTGGAGTAATATTAATACTGCTACAAATAAGTCCATTTTTAGGCCAAGAAAGCTATGCAACAGTTGAATTTGCCCTACAAAATCTATCATATACAATTACCCATATTGATGAAAAATCTCTTACCATAGGACTTTTGGCCATTGGAATTATGATCTACACACCAAGATCGGTATCAAAGCGTATACCAAGTCAGATTATTGCAATTCTTGTTTGCACAATTCTTGCTCACACCTATAGCATGGATATTCCTACGGTAGAAGGCGTGACATCAAAACTTCCACAAATAATTAGTGCTGATTTCTCTAATTTAAAAAACATAATAGTGCCAGCGATAATAATTGCCGTTATTTGTTCTTCTGAGAGCTTGCTTACAACTCTTGTAGTGGACTCTTTAACAAGAAAAACTACAAACACAAAAAGACATATTTTAGCTCAAGGGGTAGGAAACCTTGTTTGTTCGCTCTTTGGCGCAATGCCGGGTGCGGCGGCCACTGTAAGGTCAGCTGCAGCAATTAAGGCGGGGGGCAGAACAAGATTTAGTGCCATATTTTGTGCGCTCATTCTTTTATTATTCGTTTTATTTGCACATGATTTAGTTAATAAAATTCCTCTTGCGACTCTTGCGGCAATACTGTTTATGGTGGGCGTGAGCATTGTAGATACAAAATTATTAAAGGTTATAAAATATGCCCCTAAAGAAGATTTGCTCATTATGTGTTGCGTATTTTTCCTTACGATATTTTATGACATAATCACAGGCGCCACAGCTGGTTTAATATTATCCGCTTTAATGTTTTCAAAAAAACTGGCAGATAAAGCAGGGGTTATTGTAAAAGAAGTTGAAGACCAGAACGCTATAAAACTTGAGGATGAACTGCAAGATGAGCTTGGGTATCAAATAAGGGTAGTTCACATCCATGGGGAACTTTTCTTTGGAAGTGCCACACAGATTATTTCGCATTTTGAAGAAATACTGGAAACAAAATATTTAATTATATGCTATGAGTCAAAAACCGCTTTAGATATAAGTGCAATTTTTGCACTAGAGGATATAATTACAAGATTAAAAGCTCAAAAAATCATTCCTCAC
>CAYJMX010000030.1:0-7765 GCA_964371485.1 uncultured Gammaproteobacteria bacterium
AACAAAAAATGGAACAAACAATTTTTAACTTTGAAACAGAAACACATTTTAAAAATATTGATAACTTAAAGGGTACTTTAGATCATATGGATACGAGAAGCATTGTTCCATCATTCAGAAGAACAAAAGACCCAATTATGTTAGCTTTTGAACACATTGATAACAAACCGCTAGATAAATTAGCTAAGGATTTTGTTAAAGAAACAATTACAGACGCATTTAACTTTATTTCAAAAGTATTTGCATAGTAAATTAATACACCACGTATTAAACAGAGGATAGGGAAAAAGTTTTAATCGGCACAATTTTTGTTGCCGATTTTTTATTATTTTTAGGCTTTTTTTGGCAGAAAAACAAAAAATAGATCTTAAGATCTATTTAATGAATAAAATTCGACCGTTTGATTGATGAGATAAGTACTCTATAAGGGTTATATTTATAGTGTGCAATAAATGTGCACAAAATTAGAGGTAGGTTTTAAATATGAGCGCAAGCTTAATTACAGGTCTTGACTTGACTTTAAGAAGGTTAAGTTCTATAGAGAACAACATGAATCGTATTTTAGGTACAGATGAAGCTAATGCTGTGCAACCAAAAGCCGATTCACCTGAAGCTGTTGAATTTAAAAATATCTTAGAAGAGAAAATGAACACAACAGAAACCAAAAAAGCTGAACCTCAGGCGCAAGTTTCTCAAAAAACAGAGCGCGAGAACATTAATGATTTAATTAATAAATACGCAAAAGAAAATAATCTAGATCCAGATTTTATCCAAGCGGTAGTTAAACAAGAATCAGGTTTTAACCCTAAAGCAACTTCACACTGTGGCGCTATGGGTTTAATGCAATTAATGCCTGACACCGCTCGCGGTCTAGGCGTAGAAAATGCCTATGATATGGAAGAAAACATTAAAGGCGGAGTTACATATTTAAAATCTATGATGAATAGATTTAACAACGATCCAAAACTAGCTCTTGCAGCTTACAATGCTGGCCCTGGTGCTGTTCAAAGATATGGCGGAATTCCACCTTATAAAGAAACGCAAAATTATGTAACTAATATTTTAGCTAACTATGAAACTACAAAGGGGGCTAGAGTATGATTACAAGAGGACTAGAAGCTGCTCAAAATGGCATGCAGAGCTTACTTATTCAGCAAGATGTTATCGCAAACAACCTAGCTAACGTCAACACTGTAGGCTTTAAAAAGACTAATGTGACTTTTAAAGATATTATGGATGTAAGAGTTGAAGTTGAAAAAGTGCCATATTCAAACAACCCAAAAGACTCTCAATTCTTTGATGTTGGCTCTTTAAGCCTAGGCAGTGAAGCAGATAGAACATATATCGATTTTTCACAAGGTAGTTTAATTCAAACTGGAAACAACTTTGATTTAGCTATTCAAGGAGATGGCTTCTTTAAAATAAGAAAACACGAAATAGTTTCAGATAAAACACCTTATAAAGAAGAAAATCACTACTACACTCGCTCTGGCAATTTCCACGTAACAGATGAAAATTACCTTGTAACAAAAGACGGCGATTGGGTAATGGATGAACAGAATAAAAGAATTAAAATTTCACTGAATCAAGAAGAGCCTAAAGAAGGGGAAGTTCCAAACTCTGGAATTGATTATATTAAAGAAGTTGCAATTTCACCAAAAGGACAAATTCAAGTTGCAAACCCAGAAAATCCAGTATATCTACAAACACTGTATATTGCAGATTTTCAAGACAAAACACAAGTAAGCTACCTTGGTGAAGACAGATTTATTCCAGCAGAAGGTTATGAATCAAATCTAACAAAAGGAAGTAACTTTGAATTACAACAAGGAGCACTAGAGGGCTCAAACACAAACACCATTGCACAAATGATTAATACAATTAATGTTACAAGAAGCTATGAAGCGATGGGTAAAATAGTTAAGACTCAAGGGGATACAGTTACAAAAGCAATAAACATTGGTACGGTAACTAGGTAAGGACTAAGGAGATAAAATGTTAAGATCGCTACATACAGCAGCAACGGGGATGATAGCCCAACAAACGAATCTAGATGTTATCGCCAACAACATGGCTAACGTTAACACGCAAGGCTACAAAAAAGTTCGTGCTGAATTTCAAGACTTAATCTCACAAATTGAAAAAGCGCCAGGGGCACAAATGGGTCAAGGTACTTTTCAACCAGTTGGTATTGAAATTGGTCTTGGTGTAAAGACAGCTGCTACTACAAGAATTTTTACAACAGGTATTATGCAATCTACAGGCAGAAACCTTGATGTAGCAATTGAGGGTGATGGCTTCTTTCAAACAGTTCTAGATGATGGTACATTAGCCTACACTAGAGATGGCGGCTTTAAAATGGACGCCAATGGCTCATTAACTACAACTGATGGTTATCAGCTGAACCCACCAATTCAAATCCCGCAAAACACAAATGAAATTGTAATCACTCCACAAGGCGTTGTTTCAGTTCGTGTTGGAAACCAAATTGAACAAACTCAAGTAGGACAAATTCAAGTTGTGAAATTCCAAAACAATTCTGGTCTAACAGCAGTTGGCCACAACCTCTATAAAGAAACTCCAGCTTCTGGTGTTCCTGTTCCAGGGATAGCAGGACAAGACGGCTATGGGGCAATTCAACAATACTTTTTAGAAGGGTCAAATGTTCAAACAGTTGAAGAGATGGTTAATCTAATTAAAGCAGAGCGTGCTTTTGAATCGAACTCAAAACTAGTAACATCAGCGTCAAATATACTACAGGTAACAAATAATCTACAATAATGAAAAAAAGCTTATTTAAAATTTTAATATCACTTTTCGCGTTTTTATCAAATGCTGGGCTAGTTAATGCCTATGTTGATAACTCGGAATTTTTGGCTGAATTTGAAACAACGGTTAAAAATGAAGTTAAAAAACAAATCGAAGTTGATAAAAATACTGAATTGAAAATTAAAGTATTAAATATGCCAACATATAAAATTTCAAATGGGCAAATCGTAATAAAATCAACAAGAAGCAATTTTTCTAATCGCGATATTAAAAGAGTGTACATTTATGAAAATGGAAAAATCTTAAACTCTTTCCCTCTAAGTGTACAAATTTTAGTTTATAAAAATGTTCTTGTTGCAAAAAATCCTATTCAAATTGGACAGCTAATTAATGATTCTAATTCAACAGTAAAAAGAGCAGAAGTTGGAGCATACGCTGATAAAATTTTATCTTCACTTCCAAAAGACAAACATGTTTCAACAAGAAGCATTAAAAAAGACGGCTTAATTTTAACTTCATACATTAGAACTGAGCCAGATGTTATTAAAGATTCTTCAGTTGATATTATTTTTAAATCAAAAGACAGTTTAAATATTACAATCAATGGAAAAGCTCTTAAAGAAGGATCAATCGGGGATAGAATTACAGTTAAGAGCCAAAAGTACAACAAAACATACAATGCTATAGTTACAAACAAAAACGAAGTAACAGTAAGGATATAAGGATGAAAGTAAAATTAATTACATTAATATCTATATTAAGCTTAATGAGCGCGACAGCTCAAGCTGAAAGCTTATTTACGCTTAATGCTACACAATCAAGCTTTATTGAACCAAGACCACTTTTTTCATCTGTTAGAGCAAGAAACGTGGGCGATATCGTAACTATCGTTATCGATGAAGTTCCAACATTAACAGATTCTGGAGTGTATGAAACAGAAAAAAGTTCAAGCATAATTCAAAATTTAACTCAAGCACTAGGTTCAATCTTCTCTTTTGGGGATGATGTTAATAACACATCTGGCACAATATCAGTATCAGGTGCTACAAACACTCAACGTCGCTTAGGCATTCAAGACAAAGTTGCCGTTGAAGTAGTACAACTTTTACCTAATGGAAACCTTTTAGTGCAAGGTAAAAAGACACTTGTAAACGCTAACGAGAGAGTAGACTTGCTTGTTTCAGGCGTTGTTGATCCTAGATGGATTAATCAAATTGGTGAAATTTCATCAAATCAAGTTGCCAATCTGCAATTCGGTATGAGGGGCGCTGGCACAGTATCACGTGGTCAAAACGAAGGACCTATCTATCGTTTCATGAGATATTTATTCTAGAAATTATTGAGGAAGTAAGAAAAAGAATGAAAAAGTTAATTTCAATTAGTTTAATAATGATGATGACAATTCTAGGGGTTCAATCAGTTGATGCCATAGCAGAACAGGTTGTAAGAATTAAAGACATCACACATGTTAAAGGCATCAGAGATAACCAAGTTGTGGGATATGGGCTTGTAGTTGGTCTACAAGGTACAGGTGACAACTCTCGTCACACGCAAATCACATCACAACAAATGCTTCAAAACTTTGGAACAGTAATTGACCAATCAAACTACATCCAAAAAGGTGCAACAGCAGCGGTTATCGTTACAGCTATCATTCCTCCTTTTGCAAAAAATGGCGACAAGCTTGATGTAACAGTATCAGCTATGGCAGATGCTAAGAGCTTATCTGGTGGTGTTTTAATCCAAACACAACTAAGAGCTCCAAATGGTGAAATCGTAGCTGTAGCTCAAGGTCCAATGTCAGTAGGTGGCACAGCTGCATCATCTGGTGGTTCAAGTTCTAAAAAAGGAATCACAACAACAGGCAGAATCCCAGGGGGCGCAATTGTAGAGCGTGATATCGTATCTTCTGTTGGAGATGCTGATTCTTTAACTCTACTTTTAGATAAAGCTGATTACACATTAGCAACTCAAGTTGCTAACACAATTACAAAAAATGTATCTCAAGCACAGGCAGTTGATGGCGCTTCAATAAGAGTGGAAATTCCACAAAGATATTTAAGAGATAGAATTGCATTTTTATCAATACTAGAAAATATTTATGTAGCAGCTCCAAGAGAAAGAGCGCGCGTGATAATAAATGAGAGAACAGGCACAGTTGTTATAGGAGCAGATGCCAAATTAATGCCAGCTGCTGTAGCACACGGCGGGATCACAGTAACAATTGAGCAAAATCAAGAAGCATCACAACCTGATGGAATTTTAACGGGCGGTGAAACAGTTCTTGTAAATAACCCAACTATTGAAATTGAAGAAAAAGAAGGTTCATTAATTGAAATGAAAGCAAACTCAACACTAGGAGAACTAGTAAGCGCACTTAATTCAATTGGTGTTACTCCATCAGATTTAATTTCAATACTACAAGCGCTTAGAATGAGCGGAAGCTTACAAGCGGAACTACAAGTAATATAAGGACAAAATGGAAAATATATCTTTAGGCACAAACTATCTAAAACCAACTTCAACCTCTCAAGGTGCTGATATTGATGCGATTAATTCGATTAATTCATCAGGCTCAGAGCGCGAGAAGTTAAAAAACGCTGCAAAAGAATTTGAAGCAATCCTTGTGTCAAAGTTATTATCACAAATGGATAAAACAGTTGATAGAGAAGATTCTCTTTTTGGGGGAGATTCAAAATACTTAGACAATTTTAAATCAATTATGTTTAATCAAATCGGTCGTGACGTTGCAAATTCACCACATTCAAACATCGGGTTTGCAAAACAAATTTATCAACAAGTAGAGCGTAGTTTGCCAAAAGAAAAGGGAAATAGTTAATGAATATTTCATCAAATGTAAATCAAGTAGTAGATTCTCAAGCAATCAACAGATTGTTATATGGTTTTGCTCAAAAAGCTGATCAAAAAATGGTAAACTCTCAAAACACTCCTGTTGACACAAAAGAAGAAGATACAAAACTAGCGGACACATCTGTTATGTCAAAAGTTGATGTTGATGATATTAAATCTATGGCTCAATCTATTGGTGAAGAAATTACAAATGATGATATAAAATATGGCCTAACTTATGGTAGATCAGTAATAGCAGAATATATCGCATAGGAAAAATAATGGAAATAAAATACGAAGATATTAAGAATATTTACATTGAATTAAAAGAACTTTTAGAAACAAAGCAAAAAGCTCTTGTTAAAAAGGATATAGACACTTTAGGAAATGTTGATGAAAAGATTTTGGCAATCAACGAAAGAATAAAAGATGTCGACAACAACAAGGACAAATTCACCTTAAATCAAGGACAAAAGGCAGAATTAAATAAACTTGTTGATGAAATTTTAAAGATTGAAAATAATAACAAAGCGTTAATAAATCATTCGCTTAATGTTATAGATAAAATCTTTACGGGAATACTCAATATAGCGACTAAAAACAATGCCGACTACACAGCTAGCGGCAAAAGAAGCCAAGGAAACGGCTTGGAGATATCCTCCATTGTTGAAGAAGCTTAAAAGAATCATTTAAAAAAGGAGTTTTAAATGTCCATAATGCAATCGATGTACATCTCAAGAAATTCTATGGCTAATAATGAATTAGCTTTAACTGTGGTGTCACAAAACGTATCAAACTTAAATACAGAAAACTATATAAAATTAAGAGCTGATTTTGAAACTGCTCCAACATATAACTATGGAAGCAACCCCTATTCTGCTGCTCGTGGTTTAAACGGTGCAGTAATTGGGCAAATCACAAGCTACGCTGATGTTGGTGCAGCAAACGCATTAAGAGAAGCCACTTCTAATGCGCAATATTATTCAACTCAAAATGACCTTATGACTCAAATGTTGAATATTGCAAATGAGCTTGGAGATGACGGTCTAAGTGCTGATATCAATTCTTTCTTTGAAGCAGCACATAACCTATCCAACAATCCAACTGATGTTACAGCAAGAAGACTGTACGTTGAAAGCGCGCAAAATGTTGCAGCGAAATTCCACCACGTATCAAACTCGCTTGATAGTACACAAGCAGGGCTTGTAGGTGACTGGGAACAGCCAGCTACTGTTGAAACTTCTGATATGTATTTTAATGTCAGAGATTTCAATGAAAAATTAGAACAACTGGCTCTTTTAAACGAACAAATTGCAATAGCAGGTGGAACAGAAAATGCCTCTGGGATGATAAATCAAAGAGAAGGCTTGCTTAATGAAATGTCTTCTTATATGGATATTACCGTTGAATACAATGACAACGGAACGGTAAACCTAAAAACGGGCGATATGACATTAATCCGTGGGTCAGATCAGGTACTAGAATTAAAAGCTATAACAGGAACAGCTGATGAACCAAGTGTAATTCAGCTTATAGATGAAGAAGGCACTATTGTAAATGCTAACGCCAATGATCACATAAACGGCGGTCATATTGGCGCTATACTTGATTTAGTAAACGGTACAGAAGATGGGTTAATTACCATTTCTGATATGATTGCTCAAGTTGATTCTTTAATGCAATCATTCGCTGATGAAGTGAACGCTCAACAAACTTTTGTTGATGGAAACACACAAGCAATGGCATTGGGTGAAAACGCAGCTGGAGAACAAATATTAGTACCTTCAACAGAACCAATGTTTGTTTTTGATGCTGATGGAAATATGGTTGTAAACGAGGCCATTGTTGAAAATCCGAACCTTGTTGCAACAGCAAGAGTAGATATCACAACACCAAATTACGAACTAAATGTTGGTAATACAGACAACATTGTAGCTGTGGCTCAATTAAGAGATAAGCAATCTATGAGCACATTTGGCGGGGCAAACAATGCAACTTTTGAAGGCTTCTTGACGTATTACACAGGTGAAATTGGTCTTCAGTCAAATGACATTAAAACAAAATTTGATACTGCAGCAACAGTTCAAGAAAGCGCTCAGTCAAATCTAAAAAGTATCACAGGTGTGAATTTAGATGAAGAATTGGC
>CAYJMX010000030.1:7775-12505 GCA_964371485.1 uncultured Gammaproteobacteria bacterium
AATATCAAAGAGCCTATGAAGCATCAGCAAGGGTGTTTGGCACAGCTGATGAAATTTTAGAAGTATTAGTTAATTTAGGTAGATAGAAGGTTATAGTATGACTATCAGAATAACAACACAAATGACTACAGATATGATGATGAATGATATGAACAGAAACTTATCAAGCATCTATAAAACATATGAGCAAATAACATCAACTCATAAATTTCAAACCGTAGGGGATGAACCACTTGATGGTACAAAGGTTATGAAATATAACACACAGCTTGATGAGCTTGAGAATTGGTCTACCAACATAAATTCAGCAAAAGATGAATTAACAATAGCGTATGATACTCTTGGGGTTATTGATGATAACCTTCAAAGAATTAACGAACTTGTAATTCAAGCGTCAAATAGCACAAACTCTGAAGAAAGCTTGGCAGTTATTAAAGAAGAAATTCAAGGAAGAATTGAGGCTGTTGAGCAACTTGCAAACACAAAGTATCAAGACAAGTACATTTTCTCTGGAACAAACACGTCAACCATTCCATATGAACTTGATGATACACTTCATGTTACATACAGCGGAACAGATGCCGCTGGACAGTGGGAAAGAAACATTGAAATAGCAGAAGGTGTTACTGTTGCAACAAACATCAATCCAATTGAAACTTTTGGAGATGACACTCAAGGTTTGTTCGCGGCACTTTCTGCAATATCAGATGCGCTAGAAGACCCAAATTCAACAGCACTAGATATTTCAGCCACTATTACACCATTACAAGATGGAATGAAAAATGTTGTTAATTCTCAAGGTATGATATCTTCTCAAGTGCAAAGATTAGATGCCACTGAATCTATAAACAGTGATTTAAGTCTTGGGCTTACAAGCTTAAAATCAGACACTTATGACACAGATTTAGTTCAAGCATCAACAGATTTGTCGATGTATCAAATGGCGCTTGAAGCATCACTTGCAGCAGGATCTTCAATTTTGAATAAATCCACACTGCTAAATTATATTTAAACCTACCTAATTAATTCGCGATACTAGCTATAAGCTAACAACAAAAGAAAAGTGAGGCTAAAATATTTAACCTCACTTTTATTAAAATATCTAACCAATATTCCTTAAATTGAGTTTGTGCTGTATTGGCTCGCACTCAAATAAGTCTGATATAATGCAATCAAGGGCCTCACACAATTTATCCATATTTTCATATGATGGCTGTGTTCTGCCATTTGCCCAAGAATACACGGTTTGCTGTGGCAAGCCCAGCTCTTTTGCTAGCTTGTACAAACTATATCCCTTTTTTGACTTTGCCGTTTCTCTAATTTTGATTTTCATCTAATTCTTTCAAAAAATTTCAACTTTTGTATTATATTCCTACTTACTAAGAAAATATAGGGTTTTAAAGATATTTACACTTTTTGTATGAAAATTATCAACAATTGCTAAAAAATATTTAATATTATTCGTGTATAATTATATAAAATACTTGTCTTTTAATGAAAAAACATTATAAAATGTAGAAAAAGGGATAAATTCTATGAAAAAACTAAATTATTTATTATCAACATTTTTTAAACAGGTTTACTAACAGTTGCACTTGCAGCATCAAAACCAGTTCCAAATGAAGTATATAAAGGAATTCAAGACTATAAAAAAGGAAACTTTACAGGTAGCATACAAAATATGAATGCTGCATTGTCAAAAAATCCTGATGAAGTTCTTGCAAAATACTATCTAGCTCTTGTTTACACTCGAATTGGGCTAAAAGAAGAAGCTAAAAAATACTATCAAGAAGTTGTAGCTAGTAACTCAGAGGACATTCTTACAAAATATTCAAACAAAGCTTTAACTTGTCTTGATAACCCAGCAGATCAATCTTGTGCCGCTGAAAAAGCATCTGAAAAAGAAAAAATGGCAGATTTCATTGAATCTGGCGAGTTTCTTCACCCAGAAATTAAAGACAAAATCAGAGATAAAGAAATTCAAAACGTAAAAGATTCTTTCAATTCTGGCAAATCTCCAAATATGGAACACTACAGATACATAAATGATGCATCAGGCGAGATGCCAACAGATAAACAAATCGCCGATGCTCTAAAAACTTTAGCAAAAGTTGGATACAACCCAATGGCTCAAGGGATGAATCAAGCTTACAATCCAACTATGAACAATTACAATTCTCAACTAGCACAGCTTGGTATGTTCCAAAATTCAAACAACAGCAATAACAATAATTTTTCAAATATGTTACCTTATCTTCTAGCTCAACAACAAGGTGGTAACACGTCACAAATGAACCCACAACTGTTACAAACAATGCTTATGAATCAAGCAACTGGCGGCATGGGCTTTTAAAATATGGGAAAAGAGATGGAAAAAACAATAGAGAAACTACAAACAGCAAGATTTGGAGAAATTGAAATTGATAACTCATTAATTTTTAATTTCGTTTCACCAATTATTGGATATACTGAACACAAAAAATTTGCACTTGTGGATTACAGATCTGATTCGCCTTTTAAATGGCTTCAATCAATGGAAGATAAAGATTTATCTTTCCCAATCACGCACTGCAAATATTTTAATATTAACTATGAATTTGAATTATCAGATGAAGATGCTCAAACTCTTGACATTGAAAAGGCCGAAGATATTTTGGCACTAAACATTGTAACCATACCTGAAACAAACCCTCAAGGGGCTACAATTAACCTGCTTGCACCAATTATTGTAAACATTAACACAAATAACGCTATGCAAGTTGTATTAAAAGATGGAAAATATCAAATCAGAGAGCCACTTTTTAAAGAGGAAAAAACAGAAGAGGAAAAGAAATAAGTGCTTATATT
The DNA here is from genome assembly GCA_964371485.1 of uncultured Gammaproteobacteria bacterium. Taxonomy (GTDB): domain Bacteria; phylum Cyanobacteriota; class Vampirovibrionia; order Gastranaerophilales; family Gastranaerophilaceae; genus CAYJMX01. Next base: position 10,623 of record CAYJMX010000030.1, read on the forward strand.
ATCAAGGAAAGTTGATCAAAAGCTTATTATTAACGACGAGATTGAAGTCGTTATCTTAGAAACCTATAAAAATTCTGTAAAAATAGGGATTAAAGCCCCAAAAAACGTGCAAGTGTACAGAGAAGAAATTTATCAAGAAATTAAAAAGGCAAATATATCTTCTCACAACGCTAGTCTTGATGATTTAACAAATGTTGCAAAACAGGCAGGCGGCACAGCAAACTTTAATTTAACTGATACATTTAAAAATAAACAATAATTTATGCTTAATTCAGCAAAAGAATTTTTCTATAATAATGAGTATTTAAAAGCAAAAGAGCTTTTTCATCAAATGGACTACCTTTATGAAGAGGGGCTTTGCGAGCTTGTTTTAGGAAATAAAGAAAAGGCAAAAGAGCTTTGGCTCAATATTAAAAATCCAACAAGCGCTAGCGAGTGGGGTTTAATAATTCTAGATATTATTGATTTAAAAATTTCAAAATACCCATCTTTTTTTCAAATTCGCGCTTTTTTAGAAGTGTATCTTGATTTATTAATTAAAAACAAACACTTTGTTTGGGCACAAAACGTATTAAGCGCGATTGAATTTTTTGCAAAAGTAAACCCAGAGTGCTATAAATTTGCAGCTCGTGTTCTTTTTTCAAATAAATATTTTAAACTTACCCATGAGTTTTTAAACAAATCATTTGAAATATTTGATGGCGACCCCGAGGCTCATTTTATTGCTTCTCAGACATATTATTTTGAACAAGACTATAAAAATTCACACAAAAGCATCTTAAGCACATTAAAAGCTGTACCGAGCTATGTGCCAGCACTTGAATTTAAAAAAGTAATAGAGCAAAAGCTTAACTAAATTGCGCTTTTTAATCTTTTTTCTATTGTGTCTTTACCTAAAATATACATTGTAGCAGATATGTCAGCACCTTGAACTCTTGCCGTCAATGCCGCTCTTATCGCCCACATAGTATCTTTTGGCTTCATTGCAAATTCAGCTTTAAAATGATTTCTTAATTCACCAAGTTTATCGTGAATATTTTCTAAATCATCAAAATTCCAATTTGAAATATCATCTAAAACGTATTGAACAACTTTTTTAGATTCTTCTTTTTCAACAACTTCTTGAACATTTGAATAATCAAGGCTATCTACAAAGAAATATTCGCTGTCTTTTGTAATATCAGATAAGACAGTTAAAGGTTCACGCGTGATTTCAACTAATTTTTCTAATTTTTCTCTGCCATATTTATTTGTATCATAGCAAGATAAATAAGGAAGAATTTTATCTGTTAATTCAGCTATATCCATCTTTTTAATATACTGCCCATTCATCCAGTTTAATTTGTCATATTCAAAAACCGAGTTTGAGCTTGAAACTTCTTTAATTCTAAAATCATCAGAAATTTCTTTAACATTTTTAATTTCAACCCCATCAGAAGGCGCCCAGCCCAAAAGTGCCACAAAATTTATAAGCGCTTCTGTTAAATAACCCTGCTTTACAAAATCAGACACTGCAGTTGCGCCATGGCGTTTTGATAATTTTGATCTATCAGGAGCTAAAATCATCCCCAAATGTCCAAAGTTTGGTACTTGAGCACCTAATGCTTTATAGATTAAAATTTGCTTTGGAGTGTTTGAAATATGGTCTTCACCTCTAATAATATCTGATATTTTCATCAACATATCATCAACCACAACAGCAAAGTTGTATGTAGGTGTGTTATTTGATTTCATAATTACAAAATCGCCAATTAAGCTTGTATCAAACTTTAATTCGCCTTTAACTAAATCTTCATATTTTAACTCAAAGTGCTCCACTTTAAATCTTATTGAAGGTTTTACACCTTTTTGTCTTAATTCATTTTTTTGCTCATCAGATAAAT
>CAYJMX010000031.1:0-4169 GCA_964371485.1 uncultured Gammaproteobacteria bacterium
AAGGTTGAAGACAACCTTGATTGCAAAGACAAAAAATATGCAGCACATTGTGCCAACTTTAATACAGGTTCAATTGGTATAGCGCTTTGTGCGATGTATGGATTTAAAAATAAAAGTGATGTGGGCGAGTTCCCTATTTTAAAAGTTCAAGCAGAGCGTGCGTTTAAGCTCTGTGCGCAGCTTTTAAAAAAATATAAACTTGCCCCATCTAAAAATACAATTTTGACGCATTATGAAGTGGGCAAATTGATGCCATATTCTTCTAATGCTTCAAAAATAGATATAACCTGTCTTCCATACAAAAAAGAATTGAAGGCAGATGATGTGATTGATTATATAAGAAATAAAGTTAGGTGGTATTATGAGCAATAAAGCTTTAGCCTTTTATGATTTTTCTGGAGGCATAAATACAAGCAGTACAAAGGTTATTTTGGGTTATGGCGCAAAAAAACTTTTTTGGGATGATAGCTATAATGTTGAATTGTACAAAAATCAAGGAGTACAAAGACAAAATGGAAATCAGAGCTTTTATCAAGATAATGAGCCCATAGTTGCAATATACAACTATCCTGTTTCTACAAAACATTTTGTGTATTTGACCCAAAGTGGAAAAGTGAAATTTTTTGATAGTGACGCCAATATTTCAAGGGTAGTTTATGATTATCAAAAAGACATCAATAAAGCTGATTTTGCCCTATTTTTAGATGGCATAGCAATTGCAGCAAATGATTCTTTAGCGATATATTTAAATATAAATAGTTCAAATGAAGTGAGCGAAATTAACCTTACAACCCCTGATGGCAGAGTAATTCATCCTGATGCGATGTGCTCTTACGCCTCAAGACTTTGGCTAGCAAGCGGTTCAACTGTTTATTTTAGTGCTCTTGGTAGATTTGATGATTTTGAATCAGAAAATGACGCTGGCTACATTGCCAATTTTCATTCTTCTACAACAAAAATATCGGCTATGTCGCTGTATTGCTCCAATTTAGCCTTTTTTAAAGAAGATGGCGTATATTTATTATCCGGAACAAGCCCCAATAATTTTGCTATTTCAAAATTTGCCGATAAAGGCGTGTTAGGTTCTAAAACTATCTGTACGTGTAATAATAAACAATATTTTTTAAATTCTGATGGGCTTTTTGCATTATCTCAAGTGGGAGAATTATCTCAAATTATGATGAGTGGCAATATCGCATCAGACATTCAAGAAGAGTTTTCATTGATTGATAAAACAAGAATGCAACACGCTTTTTGTGTGCCATATGAAAAGAAAAATCAAATTTGGTTTTATGTCCCAAATAATGAAGGCCCTTATTACAATATAATTTTCATCTATGATTTTTTAAATGATTGCTGGATGAAAAGAGTTCAGAAAAATCAAAAAATATCTTGTGCCACAAATGTGTTTTCTAACTTATACTCCGCCACATATGACGGGAAGATTTTAATGGAGAATATAGGAAACACTTTTGATGGCGAGATAATCGACTTTAAATTTTCAACACCATTTCTGCATCTTGGCAAGCCATCAGAGCGCAAAATTATTGAAGATTTTGCCCTTTTGCTTGATGAAACAGGACAAACAAGCTTTTATTTTTCTACCACAAAAGACTACATTGATGAGATTAGATCTGATATGGATTATATAAAATCTGGCGATTTAAACTCTCTTGTTTGGGCAAAAGAAAATGAGCAAGAAAATGAGTATAACTGTTTTGAAGCTTCAAATGATGCCATATGGGCAATGTCGTTTGAAAATATAATACCTTTGCAGATTTTTGATTCAAATATTTGCGTTGCTCTTCATATTGAAGGTAAAGAAAAAAATGATAATTTTAAATTGATTGGAATTGAATTTAAGGAGATGATTAATGATTACTAGTACTGAACAAAATTATGAATTTAAGCAAATGCTAGGTTCGCACGGGATCTGGAAAAAGAGTTCTATTTTCGCCGATTTCAATATAAGAATAAGCGCGAATAAATTACTCGATGATTTAAAATCAAGCACCAAAGGTGAAAAACTTGCAGGGCAAATATATAAACACGGCCTTGATAGGTTTGTTTGCCGCGGGTTTAAGTATGAGTTTATAGGTTTTATTTAAAGAAAGGTAATAAAAATGAGTGAGAATATAATAAATTCAGCGTATGCTAAGCCAAATTATTTCGACATCTTTAAAAGAGTGTTAAATGAGCTGAATTATAGAGAAATTGAATCTTTTGAAAACATTGATAGGTCAGAACACAAAAGGATATTGAATTTAATTAATTCAACAAACAATGAAATTTTAAGTTCTTATATTTTTGATTTTCAAATTAAGAGTCATAAAATGACACTAAAGGCAAATGAAACAAAGCTTTTAACCGGTTTTAATGGTCGAATTATTTCAGTGTATGAGGGCAATAATCAATATAAATATGTCCACCCTGCTTTAATTTCACCAAGTTCAAAGAACAAGACAAATTTCTATTCTAGTGTGGGCGATTTAATTATTACAACAGCGTCAAACACTGATAGAGAGCTTGATATATTATATGTTTCAAACTGCTACGCGCTTGATTCTTCAGGTAGTGAAAAAGCAAAAATGGAGCTGGAAACAGACACAAGCATTTTGCCTCTTCCATATTTAGAGCCACTTTTGGTGTATGGAACATTGCTTAAAGCAAAGGCTAATCCAAGCTTTGTTAAATATGGCTATTGGAGAAGCTGTTATTATAGCGCGCTTGTGAATTTGCGCTCACAAGGCAGTAAAAGCACTGAAGATTATCCAAAAATTAATATTGATACTTATTGATGTTGTTGATAACAGTTTGAGTAGCAACATTTGAGAAGATAATAACAAATAATATGAAAAGAATTATTGTTAATAATTTTTGAAAATCAGCAAAGATGATAGCTTTTTTATCTTTTTTCACTTGAGTAAAAGCAAGAAATTCATCTTTATATGGGCTAACAGGTAGCTTTTCTTCAATTTTTTCTAAAACATTTGCAAATTTCACTTTGATTAAGAATTGATAGCTATCAAGGTTTAGCCACCACATAATACAAATTGACATCCCCACAACTGAGCCAACAATGATTGGCATAAGTGAAGGCGTTAGAGCGTGAAATATGTATAAAAGCAAGAATAACACTAGTGTAATAACAAGATAGAATCTGTTTGTTTGGAAGTTTCTTGTAGTGAAAGCTTCTTTAGCATCAGAGTATATTCTGTATTGCTCTAAAATAATATATTTTTCATCGTTGTTCATATTTCATTCTCCATTTTGTTACTAAAGAATACCATAATATTTGACTTGAGGCAATAATGAAAATAATAAACATAGAGAAATTCATTAAAATAAACGAGAACCATAAAAAGATGGATATAATCACCTCTTTTTATAATCTATGTCTAGAATACAGGCATAAATTATTTGATGAGCAATTCGCCAAAGAACACTTTTTAAATACAAAATCGTTTTTTAATTTTCTTCAAAAATATAGAAAAAACATATTTTTAATAATGACAAAAGACAGTTGTGTTCTTATGGGTTTTATTTTTTTATACAACATAAAACACTCTATAAACGCGTATTTCGATTCAAAAATTACCTTTTGTGTTGCTCGCCCCTATTGGGGTTATGCCTCTTATACTTTAGCTAAAAAATCATTGGAATTTGTGTTTAAAAATTTAAATTTAAGAAAAATTACCTTTGAAGTAATTGGAAAAAACACACTGGCACGCTCTTTAATTAAACGTCTAAAGTTCAATCTTGAAGGCGTTTTAAAAGACGAGTGCGTTTGTGCCAATGAATTTAGGGATTTATACATTTATACAAAATTTAACCCAGCATTTAAAACTTGCGGGTGAAGTTGTCGCATATTAAAGAAAGGAAGAAAAAATGACAGAACAACTACCAAATTACAACAGTTTAATAGTTACTTCTTGGAGTAGAAAAGTAAACATTGGACTAGACAAAGAATGTACAATGTTGCAGTGCGTTAACCGTGATTATCAATCTGAAGCGGACTCTAACGTAGGTGAAATCAAAATTGCAACACCTCAAAGCGTTTCAACAGGCGCATACACAGGAACTCTCCCAGCTTACGCTCCTGCTACTGTTGATACTGACACGCTTAAACTTGATCAAAGCTTATATTTCTCTTTTTCAGTGCCTGATAT
>CAYJMX010000031.1:4179-12000 GCA_964371485.1 uncultured Gammaproteobacteria bacterium
AACTTGTTGATTCAATTACTAAAAAAGCGCAAAAAGCTATTGATTTAAGCATAGATAAATATATTTTCTCTATGCACAAAGACGCTGATACAAGTAATATTATTGATGATACGGCTTCAACAGTTACAGCTAGTAATATCTATTCAAAATTTGTTATGTTATCAAAAACTTTAAAAAACACTGGCGCAATCACATCAAACAAAGACGGATGGGTTGTGGTTCACCCTGATGTAGAAGAAGTTTTGCTTCTTTGCGAACAGTTCTCTGGCGCTTCAAATGACTCTGATAAAGCAAAAAGAGAAGGTGCAATCGGAAGAATCGCAGGACTTGATGTTTTTGTTTCAAGCAATGTAGGTAAAGAAACTGATGGCAGCTATACGGTAATGGCAGGTACGCTAGATGGTATTACTTATGCTTCTCAAATTAAAAAGTTCGAACAAATCAGAGCAGAGCAGTCTTTTGACACTATCATAAGAGGTCTATACACTTATGGCGCCCTTACTATAAATCCAAAAGCACTAGCAGTATTAAAGTGCGAAGTGTAATAAAAGGAAAAGCCCTCGAAGTCCATCAAGGGCGTGCGTTATAAAAAACTAGATTTATGGAAGGAAAATCATGCAAAAGACTAATAATAAAGATGCCTTGCTTAAAGCTCTTCTTTTGAAACAGCTATTAAGCAATGCTATGAATAATAAACAACAGGCGGGTTTAAATACGGCGGCTCCAGTTAAAGAACCATCTACTAATACTAATAATATAAATTCCCTAAAAACACATGCCAATAACATGACAGAAGCTATTGTAAACCCAGCTTCTGTAATTGATGCTAAAAGCCCAACAGCAAGTGTGTTTGAAGAGTTTTCATTAAGCGAGCCAGAATTTTTTACAACAAGAATTCAACTTTTTGATTATTTAAGCCAAAATGCATCAAATTTTGACTTAAGTGAGCTAAAGAAAATTGCTGAGTTGACTAAAACCCTTGAAGATGAAGCTATTAAAAGATTTTGTAAAACTAATCCAAAATATGCCCAATTCTTGCAAGAAGAAAATTCAAAAGTTACAAAAAGATTACAAAGTGCAAATTCTGCTTTAGAAGGTCAATCTAAACAAGTAACCAATTTTTCTGAAGCTGACATTTTAAAGATGTCTAACAGTGACTTTTTGAAAAATGAAAGTGCGATTAACGCACAAATTCAAGAGATGATTAAAAACAGAGGATAACCCTTATTTGTCGCTTGGGCGCTTATTTTAGCGCCTAGGCACTCTTGAAGTAGGCGAAAAATAGGCGAAAAAAAAGGGGTTTTAGTAACCCCATTCGCATACTAGCCGAAGCATTAACAACAAGTCTATTTTACAAAATTTTTCAAAAAAAATCAATAACATGGTTAAGAAATATTAAATTTATGAAAAACAAAGATATGAATAAAAAACAAAAAAAATTTCTTGAATATTACGCAAAGACTCTAGATTTCAACTATAGTCTACAACTAGCGGGATATAAAAGTGACGCCTCAATTGAGAGTTTAAAAAAAATGATTGTTGATAATAACAAATCAAGCAAGCTTACAAAAGTAATCTCTGAACTAGCCACAAGACTAGAAGTCACAAAAGCATTTGTAGTAAGGAAGTACCTAAAGCTTGTTAACCACGCCTTTTTTGAGGATGAAGGCGGACTGAAGGACCCTCAATTAGCACTAAGGGCGCTAGATGGTTTATGTAAGCAATTATCTTTGAATAAGATTCAAGAAACAAAAAGCGATTCTTCAATTTTTGCTGATATTGAAGGATTGGATTCAACAAAAATATAAATAATAGGAGTAATATGTAATGAAAAACTTAGAGTTCGACTATTTAAAATTGAACGAGTTAGAACAAGACGAAATTAGAAATAAAATTGTCGACAAATTTGACGAGCTAAACGAGCAAAGAAACAGCCAACTATCGCATATTAGTGCAATAAGAAACGCTATTTTTGATTCTCATTCTCACAGTAATTTAAGCGTTAAAAAATTAAATCTGCCAGATGCTTGGGAGCAAGCTTCAACATTAAAAGCTCATCTTTTAGAAGCGATTTCATCACACCCTGAGGGGCTTTTTGATGTATCAGAAAGTGATAACCTTTCTTCAAAGCGTTCTTTAGCGCACAAACTGTATCTGTGTAACGCATTAGAGAAAATGAAATTTTCTGATAAATTAGAGCGCATTGTGGATGATTTAATCCAATGTGGCGAGGTGACTCTTTTTGTGGGCTATGAAACAAGATATAGAAAAAAAAGAGTGGCAACAGATTTGTATAATCAAATCAAAAACCCACTTATGGCTACATTTGAGATGGTTAATGAAAAAATCTATGAGGGTACAGCGCTTAATGTTGTGAGTGCTCAAGATTTTGTTTTTGACCCTCAAAGGGCGCATAATTGGGAGGCATGCCCTAAAATTCATAGAAGCTATATGGAAATTAATGAAATTTTTGAAAATGATGAAGTTTTCACAATTTCAGATGTCACAAAGGCCCAGCTTAAAGAAAGACTTGATAGATCAAGAAAAGATAAGGATATAACAGGTATCTCTGATGGTCTTGTCGAGGTTTTAAAATATTGGGGCAATATTCGCTTAAACGATGGTAAAATCCTTAAAAACAGGCTTATTGTTGTAATTGGGCGTCTTGCTGTTGTGCAAAATGAGACCAATCCTTATATTCAATGTCCTTATATTTATGCTAGTTTAATTCAAGACCCAATAACAAAGCGTGGTTTAAGCCCATTGTCGCCAATTTTACCTGTTTTAAATACGGCATCAGAAATTATGCAAGCGCAAATTAAAGGATTAAAACTTGTTTCTAACCCGCCATTTTTGGCGCCTCGTGGCGCGTTCAGCGGACAAATCGATGTTTCTCCAGGAAAAATCATTGAATATGATCCATCATTGTTACCGCAAATGCCACAGCCTCTTAATTTCTCTCAAATGCTTTCTGGTTGGGATTTTATAAAGTTCTTCAAATCTCAAATTGAATCTGCAACAGGCGTGTACGATAATATGGCAGGGCAAGTATCAAGCCATGCAAATAAAACTGCAACAGAGATAAACTATAGTGCTGGTGGGCAAAATGCTCGTTTAAATTGGTTTATTGATGCGATTAATAGAAAAATTATTATTCCACTTGTTGAAAAAACGGCAACGACAAATGCGAATTTTCAACTTGTGAATGAAAAATTATCCACTCAAGTTGATGGAAAAATGGTGACAATAGAGATAAATTCTGATATTAGAGAGGGTAATTTCATATATCGCTATTCTGATAGAAAATCTGCATTGTCTAAAAATCAGCGCCATAAAGAGATTGAGAGGACAATTTCAGAATTTGCAAAAGTACCAGAACTTAAAAACAAAATCAATTTTGAAGAGTGCTTTAAGCTTTCTCTTGCAAATTTAGGGGTTGAAAATACTTCAAAATTTTTAAGAGAAAACACAGCGGGAGCAGGTGTTGAAGATGAAGTACAAACTCCTTAAAACTCAAAAAAAATTCTTAGAAGTTCCGCATAATTACGAACTTGATGTTTGTGTGTATCAAGGGGGATTTGGCTCGGGGAAAACCTTTGCTGGATCCCTTTTGGGGACTCTTTTGTGTTTAAAATTTGCGGGCATTACTGGTCTTTGTGGCGCTCAAACTTACTCTCTTGTGCGCGATACCACTCTTGTAAGCTATTTTGAGCACTTTGAGAATTTTGGATTAAAAGAAGGCAAGCATTATCAATTTATAAAATCTCAACAAAAAATTCAGTTCAAAAACGGCTCTAGTATTTTATTTCGCCATTTTGATGAACCCAATAAATTAAAATCATTAAACCTAGGCTTTGTTGAAATTGAAGAAATGTCTGATATTCCAGAAGCTACTTTTAAAATGCTTTTAGGTAGAATGCGACAAAAAATTAAAAAAAATTGGAAAGATTTTAAATATAGAATTTTTGGGCACACAAACCCACAAAGCAGGCGTGGTTGGATTTATAAAAATTTTTATGAAAATAAAAGAGAAAACTATCGCCTTGTGCAGGCGCCAAGCACCGAGAACATTCATCTTCCAAAAGATTTCTGTGACAATTTAAAAAGCGCGTATGATGAAAATTACTATAAAAGAAACGTGCTTGGTGAATTTGATGAAGAGCAAAACGCTCTTGTCGTGCCTAATTTTACTAGTGAGAATATAAGTGAAGTGAATTATTTAGAATATTCTGATCTTCATATCACATGTGACTTTAACGTTGATCCTATGTGTTGGATTTTAGCTCATAAGGACAATCACAGTGTATATTTTTTTGACGAGATTATTCTAGAAAATACAACAACAATAAGCACACTAGAAGAGTTTTTAAGGCGCTATTCTAATCATAAGGGTAGAATTATTATAAACGGGGACGCCAGTGGGGATAATCGCTCTTGTGTGAGCGAGTACACAAATTATATGCTTATAAGAAACTTTTTTGCCCAAAAAATGAAACGAAATGTCGAATTCAACCTTCGTTCTTTTAATCCTCCTATAAAAAATCGAATCGCTGCCTTTTGCTCTATGGTTTGTTCTATGGATAAAAAAAGAAGAATTTTAATATCTCCAAAGTGTGAAAAACTTATTTATAATATGAACAATTTAAAATACAAAGAAGGCTCTTCAACAATCGATGTACCTAGTTATTACGCCATTAAATCTAATAAAGAGCTCAAGTTCCTCTCTCATCCTTTTGATGCGGCGAGCTACTTGGTTGAATATTATTTCCCTATTGTTTAGTGAAATTCAAAGTGAAAAGAGAGATCAATGTGAGAGTTGAATGTAATTATCAAAAAATATGAACCAATGAAACTAAAAATACTAATATTAATGGTAATGATAGTACAAGTGGCAAAATAGCTCCAAAAATTCCTATCCAAAAGAATATTGAATATATTTTATTTTCACTAAATTTAAAAATATCAAACTTATTTTTTTTGCGAATAAGAAATTCAACTAAAAAACAAAAAAGTATGAAAGCTAAAATTAGAAAATAGACAAAATAATATACGACAAGTGTATCGAGGGAAAGTAATGCTTCACCATGTTGATTAATAAGCTTATCAGTCCACACGTCTTCAGCAGGTTTAATGGCAGCAAAATAATAGATTAGAGTGATAAATGATATATAGCCAAATATAGATAAAATATTTATAAAAATATACTTTTTTAAAAAATTTAACTTCATAAATTACATTTTAATACAAATAAGAAAATTGAAAGGAAAAAATGAAAAGATTAAAAATAAAAGCAAGTTAAGTATCAATTAGAGTTAAGAAAAGAATGATTGTATAAACGTAACACTTATTCCAATAGTGTAGATAAGAAAAATTATCATACCAATGGTTGTAAAAATTTTATATAAAATATTCTTGGTCAATGTGTTTGATTTTATCTCCCATTTAAAGATTTTTTCAAAGGTTAAAAGACAGATAAAAATTGCAACAATATATGGTGCCAACATTGTAAGCACAATAAAATAAGCCATTCCTGCTCCACATTCACCATTTGAACAATTCATTATGAAATGCAAAAAGCTGCTCGTAACGCAAATGGCTAAAGTCAAAGTCAGAAACCCAAAAATATTAAAAGTAGGTGATTTAAAACATTTATTTAAAAAATTCATAACTAAACAATAACAAATTAAGAAAGAGAGGTCAATGTGACAACAGAACTACACAAAAAACTGCAAGAGATAAACATTGATGTATACAATGACGAGCCATCAAATATTAATGGTGCTTTTGTAGTATCGAAAAAGGAAAACAAGAAAAACGGATTTTATGGGAGAGTGAGTCAATACGATAATAAGGTCGTAATTTCGTATAGGGGCTCAGATGAAGCAAAAGATTGGACACACAGCAATGCCAATATGGGAGCCAGACAAATGCCGTCTCAAATCCAAGATGCAAGGGAATTGTACAATGAGGTTAAAAAAGATTATCCCAAAGGTACTGAAATTATTGTAACAGGACATTCATTAGGCGGAAGTTTGGCACAAATAGTAGCCGCTGAAAATGAAAAAGATGGAGTAAAAGCTGTCACACTTAACGCTTATGGCACAAAGGATATTATAAACTCAGATAAGCCATATCCCAATATTGTAAATTATGGAAATATTGAAGATGGAATATTTCATATGAACATTGACAAGCAAGTCGGAGAAGTTTTTTATACAGATAATAGGCAAAATCCAAAAGGTATTGATGGATATGTAGGGATTAATCCAGAAGAGTTCATTAAAAATGCTCACCGTATTCAAGATATGGGCGATTTATCAAATGCTCAAAAATATTATGGCAGTTTTCCTTATGTGACAAATAAAATAAAAGCTGGGATTGAATATAACGATATACTGGGCGATATTGATACAAAATATACCGACCCCAATAGAGTCATAACCCCTCAAGAAATAGGCTCTATTAGTGATGAAGATTTTATTGATAATGAGAAATTTATAAATGCACTTTTACAAAAGGGCAACATCATGGATGAAAGCGAGGCACAAGCCCAAGTTCAATCAGGTGGGTTAATTTGGGTAGATGACTATGAAAGAGAAGATGGCACTGAAGTAAAAGGATATTTTAGACGTAGGTAGATAAACAATGACCAACAAAGATAAAATCAATGGAAAAAATGAAAAGATTAAAAATAAAAGCAAGTTAATTATTAATTAGAGTTAAGAAAAGAATGATTGCACAAATGCAACACTTATTCCAATAGTGTAGATAAGAAAAATTATCATACCGATGGTTATAAAAATTTTATATAAAAGATTCTTGGTCAATGTGTTTGATTTTATCTCCCATTTAAAGATTTTTTCAAAGACAAATACGAACACAAAAGCGCCCAATACCCAAAGGAAAACGAAAAGAGCAATAAAGAAGGCAGGAGTGTAATGAGTATAAAAATTATCTAAAGGGTTGTTTAATCTCCACACTAAAATGTCTCCAAGGGCAAATAAAAACAGAACCATGCTTGTGACTCCAAAAATATTAAAAGTAGGTGATTTAAAACATTTATTTAAAAAATTCATAACTAAACAATAACAAATTAAGAAAGAGAGGTCAATGTGATGCAATAAAAGCTCTTATAACCGAAAACAAAATAATTCCCAAATAGGAAACAAAAAAGAATAGCCCAATAATTGTTAAAATTCTATAAATTGGATTATTTGTAATAGTGCAAGGTTCGATTTCCCATTTAAAGATTTTTTCCAAAGCAAATAAAAGCAAGCCTGAACCCAATATCCAAGGAAATGCAAATAGGAAGATTAAAGAATATACCATATTGGAACAGTCAGTTTCTATTTTGCATTTTAAATATAAGCTTACTAGTAACCAAAAAAATAAAATGGTTAGGAGAAAAAATAAAATTCCAAAAATATTAAACGTAGGTGATTTAAAACATTTATTTAAAAAATTCATAACTAAACAATAACAAATTAAGAAAGAGAGGTCAATGTGAGAGCTGAACTATGAAAATAATAAAATATAAATCAAAAAGTAAAATGGTATAAAAACAAGAAAAATACCTATTAAAAAGAAAATTAAATGCAGTATTTTAACGATTTTATTAGAATTTAAAAAGCTGATTTCAGCCAGTGTGCACTTTGACTTCATTTTGGCAAAGGCAATAATGGCCAAAATAATCGACAAAATGCTTTGAATTACAAAATAAATAAATAAGCACATCATTGCTTGAAATTTATAAGTAGAGCCGTCTTCATAAGAAATTTTGGTAATTTCTCTGATTTCTGGAATAACAAAAAAAATATAGAC
>CAYJMX010000031.1:12010-12413 GCA_964371485.1 uncultured Gammaproteobacteria bacterium
AATATGGCGCATACACCTAAATATCCTAATAGAGAAATAAAATTCAGAAGTAAGTAATTTTTTACACAAGATATTTTCATCTGTTTGATTATATCACAATTTTAGAAAACCAAAATCATAATTGGGGATAAATAAAAATATGGCAATAAAAGCTTCTGTAATGCCTAACCCCTGAGTGCTATCAGGTAATAGCATCAGCTTTCAATGTCCTTTATAAAAGTAGTATATCAAAAAGAAAGAGAGAAAAATGAACAACACACAAATATTTATAGAATACGCACCAATAATAATAGTAATATTGCTGTTTTTAGTGCAGACAAAAATCTTTGTCACTCCAGAATCACTTGAAAAAAAGCACAGAGAGATAATGAACGAGTGTCAAAAGCGTTTTGCAAGCGTGATA
>CAYJMX010000032.1:0-11948 GCA_964371485.1 uncultured Gammaproteobacteria bacterium
CATCAGGCCTTTTAAAAGAACAAAAAGAACATAAGGGTGTAATAGAAAAATATGATTTTTGGCACTCATCAATTGAGGATGCCAAAATCGCACTGGAACTTGAAGACGAGAGCTTAATTCAAGAAAGTTTTAATTCTCTTGAAAAACTTATAGTAGAGCTTGATAAATTTGAACTAGAGCAAATGCTATCAGAAGAATATGATAAAAACGGCGCAATACTTACAGTGAACGCCGGTGCTGGTGGCACTGACGCTCAAGACTGGGCGCAGATGTTATTTAGAATGTATTCTAGATGGGCGCAAATAAAAGGGTATGAAATTGATTTATTAGATAAATCAGACGGTGAAGAAGCAGGCATAAAATCGGCAACCATAAAGATTTCAGGCACATACGCTTATGGATATTCAAAAGCTGAAAAAGGTGTGCATAGACTTGTTAGAATATCACCGTTTAACGCCAATGGAAAAAGGCAGACAAGTTTCGCCTCTGTTGAAGTTACACCTGTTATTGAAGATTTTGAAAAGAAAATTGAAATACCAACAGAAGACATTGAAGTTGAAACAATGAGATCAGGTGGAGCTGGCGGGCAAAACGTGAATAAGGTTGAAACTGCCGTAAGGATTTATCACAAGCCCACAGGTATTGTAGTAAAATGCCAACAGGAGCGCTCGCAATTGCAAAACAAAGAAACTGCTATGGGCATGCTCGCATCAAAATTATTGGCCATAAAACAACAAGAGCACCAAAGTAAGCTCAAAGGGCTAAAGGGTGAGAATGTTGATATAAATTTTGGCTCACAAATCCGCTCATACGTTTTTCATCCTTACAAAATGGTTAAGGACCATAGGACAGGTTTTGAAGTTGGAAACGTTGATTCTGTAATGAATGGCGAGATTGATGGATTTATTGAAGAATTTTTAAAATATGGAGAAAAAAATGATTAAAGCACAGCGCGGAACAAAAGATATAGTTGGATTAGACACTCTTACTTGGCAGTTTATTGAAAAAAAAGCTAGAGAAACTTTTCAAAATGCGAACTATCAAGAGATTAGAACACCAATTTTTGAAGGAACAGAACTTTTTAAGCGCGGTGTGGGGGATTCAACAGATATTGTTAATAAGGAAATGTACTCTTTTTCAATAGGAGAAAAAGGCACGTCTTTGACTCTTCGCCCTGAAAACACAGCAGGCGTTGTAAGGGCGTACATTGAACATGCGTTATCGCGCCAGAGTGCACCACAGAAGCTTTGGTACTTTGGGCCAATGTTTAGATATGAAAGACCGCAAGCAGGGCGCCAAAGACAATTTCACCAAATTGGTGTTGAAGTTTTTGGGATTGATAATCCATCAGCAGACGCTGAAGCGATATTAATGGCGATGGAATTTATAAAATCAGTTGGGTTAAACAATCTTGAAGTCGAGATAAATTCTCTTGGTTGCCCAGAATGCAGAACTTTATACAGGGCGAACATTAAAAAAGTGGTTGAAAAATATCTAGGCGAACTTTGTGATGATTGCAAAGTTAGATATGAAAAAAATCCGCTTAGAATTTTAGATTGCAAAGTTGATAGTTGCAAAAAAATATTAGAAAATTCTGAAATCACAGATGTAATTTTAGGTGATTATATTTGCAATTCTTGCGATGAGCATTTTAATAGCGTTTTAGGCTTGCTTGATAATTTAGATGTTAAATATAAAAGAAATAAACTTCTAGTTAGAGGGCTTGATTACTATAATAGAACAGTTTTTGAAATTAAAAGTGAACACCTTGGCTCTCAAAATGCCGTTTGTGGCGGTGGAAGATATGATAGCCTTGTTGAAATGCTTGGTGGGCCAAACACTCCAGCTGTTGGTTTTGCGATTGGCGTAGAAAGACTTTTTGGGTTAATTGAAAAAGTTGAAGCGCAAAAGGTTGAATATTTTGTAGTATCAAAATTCCCGCAAGAAGCAATTAAAACTTGTCAGACATTGCGCCAAAAGGGAATTTCTTGTGATTTTGATATGTCTAATAGAAAATTTGCAAAACAACTTGAAAAAGCTTCAAAAACAGCAAAAAAAGCAATTATTATAGGTGAAGATGAAATTGAAAAGGGATATTACACAGTAAAAAACCTTGAAACATCGGAGCAGACACAGGTTCAAAATTTAGATTTTTAAAAAACTTTCCTTAATATAAAAATGTGTCATAATGTTAATCAAGAAAAGTTGAGGATAAAATGAAAAAGATAATAATAGCAATTTCTGTGCTAATGTTAGGCATAAATCAAAACGCGTTTGCGATAATGGATATATTTTCTAAAAAACAACAAACACAAGAAGAAATCGCACAAGAGGCATTATTTAACACATATAAAAAAGTCACAAAAGAACATACGGTGATTTTGGCGCTTGAACTTTTGAAAAATACAATAGGAGAGTTTTCAAGAAAAGCAATACTGGGTGAAAACCTTACTCAAGAGCCTGTTACAATTGAGTTTAAAAATTTAAGCGAGCTTAATGAAGCATATACAAATTTTGATGCTGTTGGTTGGAAAAATAAGGGAAAGCTTTTTATATATATAAACACAAAGCATAAAGATGCTCCGATTGAAGCACTGGCGGCATTACTAGCGCATGAAGCGCTTCATCAAGACGAGCATAATTCATTAAATGAAGAAACTTACGCTTGGACCCTTGAAGCTGCTGTTTGGACTCAGCTTTGTGAGGACAATACAAAATTAATCGAAATCTCGCACCCACTTGTTGAAAGAGAAAACTTTATCAAAAAGCTTTTTGTTAAAGGCGAATACACAGATAAATACATAAGAAATTTTGTTATAACAAATAAGGGTTACGCCAATTTGCCAGAGCGCTCTATTGGGTTTGAAGAAAATCTATAAATTTAATATACTCTAAATGTGCCCGTAGCTACAGGATCAGACAGGTTTATTAAATCAAAAACCTGTACAATGTAAATGCCAGCCTCATTTAGAATATAGTAGTCAGTTACATAATCAATTCCAGCGGTTTCAAAAACTTTATTTTTACGATTTGAATACCCACGAAACTCTGATTTTGCGTCCTTTTTAGTTAATACAACCCTTATTGCTTCTTCTTCAAAGCCCTCTGGCGCTATAACAACAAAGTGAACTTTTTGTCCTGTTGAAAATGTTGAAGATAGTTGCTCCTTGTTTAATCCATTTTTTGGGTCAAATTCAGAGAACACAACAAATGCTTTTTTAGAGCACCCTGTAAATAAAAAAAGTGGGCACAATAAAACTAATAAAATCGCAATTTTTTTAAATATTTTTATCATTCTACAAGCTCTTTATACAAGTGTTCGATTTTTTTTCTTGCCTTATCTTTTGAAACATTGTCATCAGAGAATTCTAAGAATTTTTCAAAATTAAAAATAGCATCTTTAGTTTTAGCTAAATTCTCATAACAACTAGCTAGACCCCAATATGCATATGCAAAATCTGCCTTAAGCTCTATGGCTTTTTCAAAATTAACAATTGCTTCTGATACGTTTTTATCTTCATAATTTATCAGGCCAATATTAAAATAAGCATTTTCATTCACTGGATTTATATCAAGAGTTTTTGTGTAATATTCAAGCGCTGAATGATTTTGCGACAAGTGCTTATAGCAATTTCCGATTTTTATTGAAACAGAATCATCCTTAGGATTTAAGCTCAATGCTTTTTTATATTTATCAATAGCATTTTCAAACTCTTTTTGTTTTAAGAAATTATCACCAGCTAAAACATAGACATCAGCAGATTCTTTATTTAATTCAATAACTTTAGACAGCACATTTTCAGCTTGATTGAAATCTTTCATGCTCTCTAGTGATTGAGCGTATTCAACAAAAACCTTTGGATTCTCTGGTTCAATTTGAATTGCTTTTTCAAAATTTTCAACCGCAAGGGCTTTAATCCCCATGCCGGCATATGTTCTACCTAAACCGGTATATGCCATAGCATCATCAGGATTTAGCGCAAGCGCCTTTTGATATGCCATTTTTGCATTTCTATAATCTTTTTTATCAATATACTGATTTGCAATTCCTCGATAATTATACTCTAACGCGCTATAAACCTTTTGATATTCAAGAGAATATTTTGATAATGTTTGAGAATCTTTATCAACAAGTGTTTTTAATATCTTTTCTGATTCACTATATCGACCCAATGCTTGCAAACAAAGTGCTTTGTTAAACATAACTTCAAGATTAGTTTTATCAGTTTTTAAAACATCATTATAAACATTCAGTGCTTTTTCATACTGCTTATCTTCAAAATAACTTTTTGCTAGTTCATTTTTAAGTTCATATGGACTATCAACGGTAGCTATCGCCTTTTCTAGAATTTCAATTGAAGCTTTTGTGTCTTTATTTTTTTGATAGAGCAAACTTAAATTTAGATATGCATTTTTACTCTCAGGATATTTTTTTAAATATTGATTATAGGCAATGATTGCCTCGTCATTTCTATTTATTTTAGACAGTAACATAGCATAATCAAATTTTAAATTAACCAAATTCGGCTCTAATTCAAATGCTTTTTTAAAGCTCATATAAGCGTTTTCATTTTCATTAAGTTCTGCCTGCACTATAGCAAGATTTCCCCAAGAAGAAAAATCTGTATGATTATTTTTAACAGCAGTCCTAAAGGCATTTCTTGCCTCTTGATATCTGCCAAGCCTTAAAAGAGCGAGCCCATAACTAGAATATTCAGCATACTCATGGTTAACGCTTATCGCGTGTTGATATGTTTCAATAACTTTTTGATAATCTTTATTGTCTAAATACGCATTTGTAAGATTAGTCAGCGCTTGAAGATTATCAGGATAGACATTTAAAAATATTTTATAATTTTTAATCGCGTTTAAATAATCTTTTAATTGATAATGACAATTTGCAATGTTTAAATAGTTATATTTGTAATCTGGCATAATTGCAAGTGCCTGCTCGTAAGAGTATAGTGCGTTTTTAAAGTCATTTTTTTGCTCTAAAATATTTCCAATACTTATATATAAAAACCCATCATCAGGGCGCAAGCGCAAAGTCTTTTGAAAGACTTCTAGTGCTTTATCGTAATTTCCAACAATAGAATACAATCCCGCAAGCTTTGTGTTAAGCGTAATGTCATCAGGGCTTGAAATTAAAGCTTTTTCAATTAAATCAATCGCTTCATCATATCTTTGTTGCGATTCAAATTTTGAAGCATTTTTATATAATTTTATAGCCTCACTGCTCATTTTCGCTTCTGTAACATTTGCCAAATTCAGCGCCAGAGTTAATGCTAATGCAATTTTTAAACCGTTATTTAAGTGTCTTTTTAACATAAAACCTATTATCTTATTTTTTTAAAAATTATGCAACTATGCTATTCAACAATAGTCTTACTTTTTGTTTTAACTTCATCTTCAAACTTTGAAACAAAGTCAGCTATTGGCATAACACCAATTTGACCACGTCCACGAGCTCTAATTGCAACTGTGTTGTCTTCAATTTCCTTGTCGCCCACAACTAATACATAAGGTATTTTTTTCTGTTGCAAGTTTTCTCTGATTTTATAATTCATTGATTCAGATCTATCATCTAAGATGGCTCTTATGCCTTTTGTTTTAAGGTCTTTTACAACTTGTGCTGCAAAATCTGCGTGTCTATCAGCAATTGGAACAAGTGCCACTTGAGTCGCAGCAAGCCATGACGGGAACGCGCCTGCGTAATGTTCAATTAATATTCCAGCGAAACGCTCTAAAGAGCCAAAGATAACCCTATGAAGCATTACAGGTGTTTTCATCTCGCCGTCTGTGTCTTGATATTTTAAATTAAATCTTTCTGGAAGGTTGAAATCAAGCTGAATTGTAGCACACTGCCAAGTTCTTCCAATGGCATCTTTCAATTTAAAGTCGATTTTAGGACCATAAAATGCGCCATCGCCTTCATTAATCTCATAATCTAGCTTTTTAATTTCAAGCGCCTTTTTAAGGCCTTCTTCGGCCTTTTCCCAATTTTCTAAAGCGCCAACATAGCTCTCAGGGCGAGTTGACAATTCAACTTCAAATTTCATATCAAAAATTGATAAAGTATAATCTACAAAATCAATAATAGCGTTAATTTCATCTACCAACTGTTCTGGAGTACAGAAAATGTGAGCGTCGTCTTGAGTAAAGCCCTTAACGCGCGCCAACCCTGCTAGTGCGCCAGATTTTTCATTTCTATATACTGTTCCAAGTTCCGCTAGTCTTATTGGCAAATCACGATAAGAGCGACGGCTTGAACCATACATTAAAATATGAAATGGGCAATTCATAGGCTTTAATACATACTCATTTTCTTCATCATTAATAAAATACATATTTTCTCTATAATGAGAACTATGTCCTGAAATATCCCACAGGTCAGATTTGGCTATATGTGGAGAAAATACTATGTCATACCCACGCTTTGTATGCTCATCTCTCCAATAATTTTCAAGATTCACTCTCATAGCAGATAGGTTTGGATGCCAAAGAACAAGACCAGAACCTACTTCATTATGCACAGAGAACAAATCAAGAGCTGTACCTAGTTTTTTATGATCACGCTTTTTAGCTTCTTCAAGCATAGTAAGGTAATCTGTTAAATCTTTTTTATTTTCAAACGCTGTAGCATAAACACGTTGAAGCATTTTGTTTTTCTCATTGCCTCTCCAATACGCTCCTGCTACAGATAGAAGCTTAAAGTCTTGAATTTTATTGGCGTTTTCTATATGAGGCCCCGCACAAAGGTCGTTAAACAATACATTTCCATCTTTATCTTTTGTTAAATACAAAGTAGGGCTGTCATTTCTGTGTTCTTCCAATAATTCAGCTTTATAAATTTCACCTTGCGAAATAAACTCATCAATCTGAGCTTGCACATCAGGGATTACAAACTTTTCAAAACTTACACCAGAAGCTACAATTTTTCTCATTTCCTTCTCAATATCTTTTAAATTTTCTTCAGATAAGGTCACGCCGTCAATGTCAAAATCATAATAAAAACCGTTTTCAATAGCAGGCCCTATAGCCAATTTAGCGTTTGGATAAAGGTTTTGAACAGCCTGTGCCATAATGTGAGAGGCAGAGTGTCTTAAAGTGTGTAATTTTTCGTTGTTTTCCATTTACTTAGCGTCCTTAATTTAACTTTTTTATAGTTAAATTTTAGCACCAACAATTTTATATATAAAGAATTAATTTAAAAAACCCTGATGTATTATATAACATCAGGGTAATTTTCTCCTTATTCCATTATCATTTAAGATAATCTCTATTTGGTTTTGAAGTTCATCACTGCTTTATTATTAATAGCAATCAACTCCATAGAATCCCAAAACTCTGTAGGTGATAGAGTAGATTTGGACTCTAAATTTACTGTAACTTTTGTACTATATAATTCTGCGAGCTTAGAATCAAGATCGCGTACTGCTGCCATCGCCATATTCGTTATTCCTTAATATCCGTCTTACATATATATAAAGTATATACAAAAGATAGAATTTCAAGTTGTTAAATTAATGTTACATTAGTTTACATAAAAGTTAAACTTGTGATATATTGGGATTATTGCAGACTATTAAAGGGAAAATAAATGAAAAAGTACAGAATTGGCGTAGATATCGGCGGAACAAACATTAAAATCGCACTTGTAGATATGAATGGTAAAATTGCATATTCAAACACTACTCCAACAAGAGCAGATATGGGTTATGAGTATTCTATAGCAAACATTAAAAACGCAATTTCTGAACTTATGAAAGAAACAAGTACTGATAAAACAAACATTGAATCAATCGGCTTTGGCTTTCCAGGGCAAATTGATTACAAAGAAGGTATTGTAAGACTTCTTCCAAACATGCCAGGCTGGATAGAAATTCCTGTGGCAAAAATTATGGAAGAAGAGTTTAAAATTCCAACAAGGCTTGACAATGACGTTCGTGTTGCAACTCTTGGTGAGTTAAAATATGGCGCAGGAAAAAACTGTGACAATTTAATTTGTATCACAGTGGGCACTGGAATCGGTTCAGGCATAGTATTAAACGGGAAATTGGTTCGTGGCGCTAGAAATGCAGCTGGTGAAATTGGGCACATAAAAATGACTATGAACGATGGACCACTTTGTGGTTGTGGAGATTTTGGTTGCTTTGAAGCATACGCTTCAGGTCCTTCAATTGTTGCAATGGCAAAAGAATATATTAAAGGTGGAAAGTCTTCAAAATTCAGAGAACTAGCAAAAGAAGAGGTTACTCCATACATAGTTGCTCAAGCAGCATTACAAGGGGACGTTGTAGCAAAAAGAATTTATACAAAAATGGGCGAAACAATTGGCCTTGGATTATCATCTGTAATTAACCTATTAAACCCAGAGCGCGTTATTATAGGTGGTGGCGTGGCTGATGCTGGAGATATCCTGTTTGACCCAATTAAAGAAACTATTGCAAAACGCGCTATGCCAATTCAGGCAAGCAGTGTGCAAATAGTAAAAGCTGAGCTTGGAAACACAGCTGGTGTTATAGGGGCAAGTCTTTTAATAGAAAGTTAATAAATGCCAATTTATTTTTTCCATGGGGAAGAAGATTTTTTAATTGAAAAAGAAATTAAGGCGCTTAAAAATAAAATTTTAGGCGATAGTGCTGATGCGCTTAATTTTAGAACAATTGATAATCCAGATTTTAAAACGCTTGATGAAATACTTAGAACAACAGGCACCCTTTTTGGAGAAACAATGTTTGTAATTAAAGCGGATAAATATTTCTTAGAAACAAAAAGTAAAATTAAGCTTGAAGATAAGGATAATGCGATTTTAATTGAATCTTTTAAAAATGTCGCACCTAGTGTGCATATAATTTTAAACATTCCAATTGAGCGCGGCAGCAAGAAAAAAGTGGATGGCAGAAAAAAACTGTACAAAGAGGTGATAAAAATTGCCACCAACAAGGAATTTCCGAGCTATAGATTTTATGAAGATTATAAAATAATACCGCTTTTAAAAGACATTATTAAAGAAAAAGATATTCAAATTACAAATGATTTGCTCACTCAATTAATTCATCACAGTGGCGCGTCAATTCGTAACCTTGATTCTCAATTAGAAAAATTAAAGTTGCACATTTACCCTGAAAAACAAGTGACTAAAAAAGCACTTGAAGAGGTGTGTCTGGCTGATGAGGATATAATTATAGCTCTTGATTATATTTTAGCCAATCAAAATGAAAAGGCACTTAATTATATATATAAGATTACTGAAAAATCTCACCCGCTTGAGGTTTTTGGCTTTTTACAAATTAGCATTTCAAATCTTCTGAAAACAAAAATATACTCAAAAACCCTTCCACATGCTGAAATAGCAAGGAAATTAGGGCAGAATGAATTTTTAACTAAGAAAAATCTAGAAAAATTAAGAAGCATTTCTCAAGAAAATTTAATCGATTTAAGAATTAATTTAACTCAAGCTGAATACAAGATAAAATCAGGTGAAACAGACGCCAATTTGGCACTTTGTAATATGCTTCTAGGAGGTGCCTAGATGAGTATTATTGCCACCAATCTTAAAAATGATTTTACATTTTGTTCAAATTATTTTGAAACATTATTTTCTAATAGTATTGAAAAATTCCCGCAATCAATTATATTTGAAGGGCTAGATTCCTACTCTCAACTCTTTTTCGCACTTGAGATGGCAAGAATATCAAACTGCCTAGAGGACAAAGCTACAGATTGCAATTGCCTGAATTGCAGATGGATAAAAGAGAACAAGCACCCTGCTATTAATTTTATCTCTCAAAATCATTTTTATTCAGAGGGCAAAACGACAATTGGAATAGCTCAAACTAAAAAAATTGAAAAAGAACTTCTTGAACACTCTGATTATCACAGGTTCTTTATCTTTTTTAATTCTAAAGACGGCGAAATCAGTGACACCCAAAGAGAATCATATGAAAAATATAAACCAGATGGGTATAAAATATATAGTGAAAATGAATTTTCTGTTGAACATTTAAACTATAAAATTCTTGCTCAAGAGGCTTCAAATTCACTTTTAAAAAGTATTGAAGAGCCACCAAATAGAACAACTTTTGTCTTTTTGACAAAAAACAAAGAAGACCTTATAAGTACAATAGTGTCACGTTCTTTTGTTTTTAAATTACCTTGCGCGGCATCTAAAATTAACCATACAAAAACCTCGCAGTTTTTATCATCTTATCCTGATATTAGCCCATCTCAGGCGATTTCAATATCGGATTCGATTTTAGCTAAGATGAAAGAAAATGATGAAAAATCAAACATTATATTAGATGAAATTATGGCATTTTTTATTGAACAGTTAAAATTTGAACAAAAAAGAGCAACTATAAATAAAATAAAAAAAGACATTTCATATATCGCACAGGCGAAAAAGTGGGCATACAGCTCAATTTCAGATAAAAATATAATTGAAACTTTGTTTATGAAAATTGCAAGGAATTCCCTATGAAACACATTGCTTTTTCGCTCCCAACAGGAATAGGCGCCAATATTGGCGGGTTTGCGGGAGATATTGGGCATATTGTAAGGAAATTTTCAAAACATTTTAAGGTAATAGTAAACCCAAATGCTGTTAACGGTGGCACTTTAAGCGCCATTAATTCAAATATGATATACCTTGAAGGCTACGCTTTTGATAAACTACTTTGTGGCGAAATTGAACTTATAGAATCAAAAGGCAACAATAAAATTGGCGTTATTATTGATTGCGCTGTACCAGAGGATATTTTAAACGTCCACATTAATACAATTAACGCACACAGGGTTGTTATGGGGCTTGATATACAAGAGCCGATTTACACTAAAAAACCACTAGGGGTTGAATTTTATATAAAAAATGATATATCCTCTGGAACATTGTTGAACCCAGATGAACTTATACAATGCGCAAAAGAAGCCATTTCAAAGGGCGCAGATACAATTTGCGTGATTGGATATTTTGGTGAAGACGCTGATGACGCCGATTATTCAAATGGAACAGGAATTGACCCAATAGGTGGAGTGGAAGCGATAATATCACACCTTGTGACAAGCGAACTGAATGTTGTCTGCGCGCATGCGCCAGCATTTTTTAATATAGACATTTCAACAAAAATAGAAAACGCAAAAGTAGCATCAGAATGCATATCTTCAACATATCTGCCGTGTGTATTACAAGGGCTAGAATACGCCCCAAGGCTTTGTGATAAAGGTGAAATAAGCAATAAAGACATCACGCATTTAATTGTCCCATCGACCGCCCTAGGTTCAAAAGCGGTGCTAGGAGCGCACAAGAGTGGCATTACAATTTGTGCTGTAAAAAATGATACAAAAGTAAATATTACAAATGAAATGCTTAAATTAAGCAATATAATTGAATTTGAGGACTATGATAGCTGTCTAGAATTTTTGAGGCATGAAAATTAACCCGCAGAGCATGGGTAAAATGGTCAAATTTCGCCTCACAATTGCTTTACAATGCAAAAAAACAAAATAAAGGCATGTAAAGATATAGTGCTTGTTTCAAGTATATTTTAAGAATATTTAAGAATTATTATGTTAAATTTCATTTAGATGGATTTTTCCACCAAATATAGGATAAATACGCTATTCTACAAGTGTAAAATATATAAGTAAGGCATTAATTTTGTTAAAGTATTTGCCCGCAAGATGTGTTTTGTTTTACTATAATAAGTGTAGTAAATACCACATTAAACTAGGCGATTGTGTTAACAAAGCAAACAGCAAACGGAGGCAATTTTGTTAGAAAACGGTTATATACAAATTTACACTGGCAACGGCAAGGGTAAAACAACAGCATCATTGGGTTTGGCGCTAAGAGCGTTAGGTCATGGGTGGAAAGTTCTTATTATTCAGTTTGCAAAAGGTGATCAAGGAACTACATATGGTGAAATCGCTTCATCTGATAGATTTTC
>CAYJMX010000033.1:0-851 GCA_964371485.1 uncultured Gammaproteobacteria bacterium
TGGCCCAACAATCGCATCAGCTGCTTCAGAAGCCATAGATGATCCAAACATACCGCCTATAAAGCCCACTATACCGCCCACTACAGCACCCGCTGCGGATCCTACCCCTGGGAATATAGCAGTACCAATCGCTGTACCTAATGCTGCACCAGCCTTAGCACCAACTGCCCATCCAGCAACGGATGCACCAACAGTTACTGCTGATTTTCCTAATTGCTTAAAGCCAGAATCTAATCCACCGTTTTGGAACGCTGGAACAATTTCAGTGAATATTTCCAATCCACCTTCAATTACAAGGTCACCAACTATTCCGATATTTGCCGTTTTAGCAAGTGTAGCAGATAAGCCTTTTTTAGCAGCTTGTTCTGTACCTTCGCCAACTGCCTTTTGAACTGCCTTTTGAGCTAATTCTGAACCAGTTTTTACATTTGAATTAATCAACGGCTTAGCACTATTTGATATCTTTGTAAAGAAGTTTGGGTTCACTTGTTTAGCCGCATTTGCCGCGTCGTGCGCTGCAAACACTACATCATCAGCTACTTTTGTACCATTTTTAACAGCAGTTGCTAAATTATCAGACTGTTTCTTTAATGTCGTTGCTAATGCGTTATTTTGTTCAATTATTCTTGTTGCCGCCTCTTTTCCTTGTTTTTCAACAAGTTTTTGACCATAGGCAGTCTTTAGTACATCGTCAACTTTTCCAATAGAATCTTTTGGAATATCAGAAAGCGCACCGTTCACTCTATTTAAAGCAGTTTGAGTGTCATACATTTTCCACGCCTCTGCAACAGAAGTTGATTTACCAGCTTTTATTGTAGCAGGAGCGTTTTTAACACCTTGAGCAAAATCTA
>CAYJMX010000033.1:869-1744 GCA_964371485.1 uncultured Gammaproteobacteria bacterium
GGTTTAAGAAATTACCGATACTTTTAAAGAATCCCGTTTTCTTCGGAGCTTCAGCTATAGTTTTACCCTGAAGTAGTGATGCCATATCAGCTGCTGCCGCATAATCCTTTTTTATACCTTTAGAAAAGAAAAGGCCCATAGGTGCACCAAACATTACAGATGACGATGCTGTATCTAATAAATTTGTTTTAGGTTCAACAACACTTTGCCCCTGCAAGTATTTAATTGCGTCAGTAGCATATGCGCTATTATATCCAGAAACTTGTCCTACCATAAATTCTTCCTTAAATAAATTCCTCTTACTTTAATAAAGTATTTCTAAACGCAGAAATTGACATGGTTTCAGGCAATTGTAAAGTAATGTTAACAAAATTTTATGATAGAATAAAAACTATGGAAAAATATAATTTGGCACAAAGCGCATTTGTTGGGGACTCTGTTTGGGAACTGTTTGTAAGAGAAATTGCAATTGACAAGTTTCAAAAACAAAAAAACCTCCACGATTATAAAATTAACCTTGTAAACGCCCAAGCTCAGGCTGATTTACTTATCAAAATTGAGCATCTATTAAATGAGGAGGAAAAAGAAATTGTGCGCCGTGGAAGAAATTTAAAAATGTCCATTTCAAAAAAGCACAACCCGCAAATTCACGCTCAGGCAACGGCTTTTGAAACCATAATTGGATATTTACATCTAAATAATAAAGAAAAGCTTAAAGAAATATTTGAATTTTTAAAAATGGATTTATAATTAAACTATGGAAAATAACATAAAAGACGAATTTATATCGACTCTATCCCATGAAATAAGAACGCCACTTACAAGCATTAAGGGCTTTTCAAAAACGATTTTGGATAATTATGAAAATTTATCCG
>CAYJMX010000033.1:1754-2032 GCA_964371485.1 uncultured Gammaproteobacteria bacterium
AAAAATTAAGTTTATAAATATAATTCAAGAGCAATCAAACAGGCTTATACATCTTGTTGAAAATGTTTTGAATGTTTCAAAAATTGATTCAGGGAAAAATGATGCTATTTTTACAAAAGTAGACTTGAATTTGCTTGCTCAAAAGGTTATGACCGTTTTGAAGGTTAATTATAAGAATTTCGAGTTCAATTTTAATTCAAAATCAAGTGAACCAGTTTTATCTGACGCAAATAAAGTGGAGCAGATTCTAATAAATATTTTAGATAATGCTTTAAAAT
>CAYJMX010000033.1:2042-11849 GCA_964371485.1 uncultured Gammaproteobacteria bacterium
AACAATTCTAAAAAAATTGATGTTGAATTAAAGCAGGACAAGGAATTTGCGATTTTAAGCGTTAAAAATTACGGCATTGAAATTGAAGAAAAGTATTTTGAAAAGATTTTTGAAAAATTCTATAGAATTGATTCTCATCTGACAAGCACGACTCAAGGAAGCGGGCTTGGGCTTTATATAACAAAGAATTTAATAGAACAGCTTAATGGAAAGATTTTTATTAAAAGTTCTCAAGATGAAAAATTTGTTGAATTTACAATTCAACTTCCATTATACAAAATTGAAGATATTACAAAAAATATTAACAAATCAAAGGAATAAAATTGTATAGCAGTACCGTTTTTATAATTTCAAAAAGAAAAGAGCTTTCTGTAAAATATAAAAAAATTGTAGAGAGCCTAGAGCAAGAGGCTGTTATTATATCTTCTTTATCAAGCGCTATTGATAATATTCAAAAATTTGAACCAGAACTTTTAATAGTGTCAGATACGATTGATGAGAATTTAAGCGACTTTTGCTCTAAAATAAGGGCTCTTACTTTTAATGTTCGCCCTGTAATTATTGCAATTTCAAAATCGTCAGACCTCAATGATAGGCTTGAAATTCTAGACTCTGGCGCTGATGATTTTCTATCTGAATCGATAAATCCTAAAGAATTAAAAATGAGGATTAAGGCGCATTTAAGAAGATATTTAGAAAATTCATTTAATCCTATAACATTTTTCGCTCAAAAAAACCTAACCACAAGGGCGCTTAAAAAGCACATTGCAGGCGAAAACGCAAAAGCTGTTATGTTTTCTCAAATTAAAAATATAAAAAATTACAGAGAAATTTATGGCGATATCGCTTATCAAAAAGTGCTTCAAACTCTTGGCGCTATTGTAAATAGCACATTATCAGGAAATGATTTTGTTGGACATTTTTTTGAAGATGAATTTATCATTATTACTCAACACGAAAAAGCAGAGAAAATGGCAAAGTTCCTTACTTTTGCCTTTGATAATGTTTTAGAGCGTTTTTATAATGAAGCAGATTTTAAAAATAAATTTACCCTGTTAAGCTCTGATAATAAGGAAGAACAAAAAGAAGACTTGATGAAACTGCACACTTGCTCATTAATATCAACAAAACAAAGACATCAAAATTATTCTCACATTCTGACTGATTTATTTGAATTAATAAAATTATGCAATAATTCAAAGGGCTCAAACTATGTTATAGACAGGATAAAACTGCAAGGTAAGAGCGAATTTGTAGAAATAAAAAACAAAGTAATGGTTCTAGAATTTGATAAGGCATTATCACTTTTGATTAAAACACACCTTGATATTAATGAAGTTGAACATAAAGCAATTGAAGACAGTGCGGGCTTTGTAGAGCAATATGGAGAATATTTACCAAATGTATTAATTATTGATTATGGCAATTCAAGCTCTAAAAAGGGGCTAGAGCTGTTATATGAAATTAAAAACGTAAAGAAAAATACAAAAATAATTTTCACTTCATCTATTCATTTAAAAGAAGAAATTTTAAATGCTGGTGCGGATTTTTACCTTCCAAAGCCTTATGAAATGGATGTTTTAATGAAGTGGGTAAAAAAGTTTTTAAACTAGCTAAAGAAATGCCCACGTTTTGAATCAAGAGTAATTGTATCAAAAGAATATAAAGCCGCAGGGCGCTTAGAGCCCGACTTTGTAACTTCATTTGTTTCAATTAATATGTTTGAAGAAAGCATTTTCTTTCTAAAGTTTCTTTTATCTAAATCTTTTTTCAGAATCAATTCATATGATTTCTGTAATTCCGTAAGGGTGAATTTTTTAGGCAATAACTGGAACGCTATTGGGCACAGTTCAAGCCTTTCACGCGTACGCTTAAGTGAATATTGAATGATTTCTTTGTGGTCAAAGGCCAGTGGTGGAAGCTCGTCTACCTTGTGCCACTCAACTTCAGATACTTCATCTGTGTTCATAACTTCAATTTTAATATCTTCAGCGCGAAGAAGTGCAAAATACGCACAAGTTATGACCCTAGTGTTTGGATAACGAAGCGGATCACCAAAGGTGTATAGCTGTTCTAGATAGATATTTTGAACGTTTGTTTTCTCTTTTAAAACACGAAGTGCCGCATCATCTAGGTTCTCAGATAATCTTATGAAACCACCTGGAATAGACCATTTGCCTTTAAATGGTTCATGCGCACGCTTTACTAGTAGTGCCTTTAAAACACCATCTAATATAGTTAAAATAACAACGTCAACCGTGACTTCATGCGTTTTTGTTTCAGTATAAATTCTAGCCATTTATCAATAATAAACTAATTTTTCCATTAAATCAAATTGTTAACAAATGTTTTAATCTACAATTTTACCGTTAAAAGCTTCAAGCATCTCTTTCACTTTTGGACTGTGAGTGGCACTTATTTGCTGAATTTCTTCATTTTTTTGAGGCGCTTGCTCTTTTTTTTGTTCAAAAGTATTATTTTCAACATTATTTTGAGCAACAGCTACAGGCTGAGGCGCGGACTGTCTTTGGACTTCCACCTTAGGCGCTGGCTTTAGTTTTTTAAGCTCGTCTTCTGACACTTGCAAAAATTCAAAGCTGTATGTGTCGCCATAATAATTCTTAGCACCATTTTTAAGTTGTGAAAATTTCATATCAGATTTTGCTTGTGAGATAACATTTTGATTTACAAAACCAAGCACGATGCGGTTTTCTTCAATTTTAATAAGCTTTGCCATGCCTGAATAGAAAAACTTTGCTGGAACAGATTCAATAGCATTCACAATATTTGCCCAAACAACGTGAGCGTCCCCATCTTCGACATTATTTTGTGAAGCGTTTTGTGAAACACTTTGGCTGGCAACTTGAACAGGTTCAACCTCTTGAACTGGTGCAACTTCTTCAAGCCTAGAAATTTCTTCAACTATTTCTTTTGGCGCTATTGGCGCTTCTTTTATCACTTCTTTAACTACTGGCGCTTCTTTAATTTCTGGTACAACCTCTGTTACCAACTCTGCCACTGCTTCTTTTGGAATGGCTTGCACGGTTTGAGGCGTTGGCGCTATTGCTATTGGGGTTTCAACAGCTCTTTGTGGTGCCACATTAAGCTTTATTTCAGGAATATTATTAACATCAACATTTTCTTTAATAGCTGCAATAATAAACAATTCTATCCAAAGATAAGGATTTGTCGCAAATTTAATTTCTTTATAATATTCAACAACAATTTCTAAAATATGATTTATATTAGAATTTGAATAATTTTTTGAAATAATTTCTTGAACTTCTTGCGCTGTTAGTGTTGCAAATTCAGCCTTAGACGGGTCTTTTGTGTTAAGAGCAATAATTACATTTCTCAAAAATTCCATAAAATTTTCACATAAATTACGAGGTTCTGACCCTGAGGCGAAAATTTCATTAGCAAAGGCGATCGCGCTATCCACCTCGCGATTTACAATAAAGTCAAGAAGTTTAATAAGCTTGTCAAAGGTTACTTTTCCAAGTAATTCTTCAATAACATCTTTAGTAATTTCAGCCTTAGCACCTAAAATACTAACTTGATCAAGCAAAGCTAAAGAATCCCTTAAACCACCAGACACGTTTTTTGCAATTGTATATAGCGCCTCTTTTGTGATGTTTATATTTTCTTCTTTAGATATAAAATCAAGCCTATTTACAATGTCTTCAATGGTAATTCTTCTAAAATCAAACCTTTGAGTTCTTGAAATGATTGTTTCAATAACCTTTTGTGGCTCTGTTGTGGCTAAAATAAACACAACATTACTTGGTGGTTCTTCAAAAGTTTTTAAAAGTGCGTTAAACGCCGTGTTTGTAAGCATATGCACTTCATCTATAATAAATATTTTATATTTTCCAGATATTGGAGCATAATGAGCTTGTGTGATTAATTCCTCTGCCCCTTCAACCCCACGATTTGTCGCAGCGTCAATTTCAATAACATCTAGTCCTTTAGAATTTGTTATATCAACACATTGAGCACATTTTTGACAAGGTTCAAGAGTTGGGCCAGTTTCGCAATTTAAAGATTTTGCTAAAATTCTAGCGCTTGATGTCTTGCCTGTTCCTCTTGGTCCACAAAAAAGATAAGCATTTGCAATTCTATTTAATTCAATAGCATTACCCAATGCCTTTGTAAGGTTTTCTTGCCCTACAAGGTTCTTAAAGGATTGTGGTCTATATTTTCTAAATAATGGTAAGTAACTTTCGCTCATAAAATCATTATAATACAAAAACTTTATTTTCTTACACTAGTAAAGCATTGTAAACCATGATATAATAAGAATAGATAAGAGGTGAAATACGTGATGACAAAAAGGAAAGACTTTTTGCCAGCACTATGACTATTTACGCTAATTGGGTTGTCGCACAAAATGGGGATGTGGCACTTGGTCACTTTCACCTTGCCTGTGAACACTTTAGTAATATTTCTAAAGAAGACTATAGGGTAATTTTTAAGCCTTTAATTAGGTTTGATTGTTGCCCTATAGTTTTTTTGATATAATTGATTTTATGAAATTAAATTTTGGAGATAAAATAGGAATCATCGCCCCAAGCGGGGTTATCTCTGATAAAGAGATGTTTTTTTCTCAAGTTGAAATTTTGAAAGAAAAAGGGTTTAAGGTTAAGGTTTTTGATAATGTTCTAGGTGAAAATAGGCATCTTTCAAATACTGATGAAAAACGCCTTGAAGATCTTCACAATGCTTTTTTAGATGATTCAATTAAAGCTATAATCTGCGCTCGTGGTGGCTTTGGGGCACTTCGCCTTGTGGATAAAATTGATTATTCCATTATTAAAGAGAATAAAAAAATATTTATAGGAAGTTCTGATATAACAATCCTTTTGGCTCAATTTTATTTAAAGGCAGGGCTTATTGGACATTTTTCACCAATGATATCTCAAGGTTTTGCAAAAAATGTTGAAACATATCTAGATTTAATTAATCATCAAAAAGAAATTTTGCCACAAAAAAATCATAAAGTATTTGTCGAAGGCAGCGCGCAGGGGACTCTTTTTGGGGGAAACTTGGCAACACTTGTGTCTTTATTTGGATATAAAGATTTTAAATTAAATGAAGATATTATTTTATTTTTAGAAGATATAAATGAGCCTTTGTATAAAATTGATAAAATGCTTACTCAAATTTATTTAAACGAGGAATTTAGACAAAATATTAAAGGTATAGTCTTTGGAGAATTTACTCAGCTAAATAAGAATGATGAGAAAAATTTAGAGGGATTATTAAAAGAATTTGCTCTTAAATTCAATGTCCCAGCAAGTTTTGGGTATGATATAACACACGCCAAAAATGCCACGATTGTACCTTATGGGCAAAAGGCAAATTTATTAGGCGATAAAATTTGTTTGTTATAAAATAAAATTATGTTTAATATCACAAATTTTGAACAAATCGATTCAACATCTAGGTACGCAAGAAAAAATCTAGATTCTCTTTATGACTGGCAAGTTATAAGTGCTGATATTCAAAATAATGGCCATGGGCAATTTGAAAGAAAATGGTTTTGCTCTAATGAAAATGGTGGAAACATCTATATTTCAATTGTTTTAAAGCCAGATGATATCTCGCACTTAAATGAACTTACAAGATATGCTAGTTTTAAAGTAGCGCAAACACTTGAAGAATATGGAGTGAAGACCACTTTTAAATATCCAAACGATGTTTTAATTGATGGGAAAAAAATCGCTGGAATCTTGGCTGAATCGGTGTTTATGGGAAATGATTTTAAAGGTGTGATAGTTGGCATCGGGGTGAATTTAAATTTAGATGAAAATGAAATAAAAAACATTGATATTAAAGCAACTTCGTTATATATTGAAGTTGGTAAAAATATCGATAAGTGTGAATTTTTGGATAGATTACTAACTAATTTTAAAAATGATTATATAGACTTTTTAGAAAATGGAAATAAAGGAGAAATGATATGTTAAATGAAGCAAGTCAAAGCCTATCACCTATCTTAGAAGAAGGTTTGACGGTTTTACTTTTAGGGATGGGTGTAGTATTCACTTTCCTTGTTATACTAGTAATGGCGATGATAATTATGAGTGCAATCGTTCAAAAATTAAACGTAATTTGGCCAGAAAAAGTTGCTCAAGCAGCAGCGCCTAAAGCGGCAGCTGGCACATTGGCAGATGAAATCGTTGCAGCAATTGCAGTGGCTATTTCAAAGAAATAATTGTAGTTAAAGAAAATAAGAGGATAAAAAAATGGCAAAAAAATTAATTAAAGTTATGGATACCTCATTTCGTGATGGTTTCCAATCAGTTTACGGGGCAAGAGTTTTATTAAACGACTATCTTCCTGTAATTGAAGCAGCTAAAAACGCTGGTATCAACCACTTCGAAATCGGTGGTGGCGCACTACCTGAAGCGGCTATTACTTATAACAATGAAAATCCATTCACAAATATGGACAAAATCAGAGCAGCGGTTGGCCCAGATGTTAACCTTCAAACACTAGCTCGTGGTGTTAACGTTGTTGGTCTTGATTCTCAACCAAGAGATATCATCAATCTTCACGCTAAAGTATTTAAAAAACACGGTGTTACAACTATCAGAAACTTTGATGCTTTAAATGATGTTAATAACTTAATCTATTCTGGTCAATGTATCGTAGATAATGGCTTATTACATGAAATCGTTATCACTATGATGGAATTACCAATTGGTTGTACTGGCGCTCTTGACGCTGATTTCTATGAAAAAACATTACGTGCCATTTTAGATGCTGGTATCCCATTCAACTCTTTAGCATTTAAAGACGCTTCTGGTACATCTTCACCGAAGAAAGTATATGAAACATTAAAAAGAACAAGAGAAATCTTAGGTTCTGATGCTCACATTAGATTCCACTCTCATGAAACAGCTGGAACAGGCCTAGCGTCTTACTTAGCAGCTCTAGAAGGTGGCGCTGACGGTATCGATTTATCGATGAAACCAGTTTCAGGCGGTACAGCTCAACCAGATATGGTTTCTATGTGGCACGCACTTAAAGGTTCAGATTTCGATCTAGGCCTAGATGTAGAAAAAATCTTTGAAGTAGAAGCTATGTTTAAAGATGCTATGAAAGATTATTTCTTACCACCTGAGGCTCTTGCTGTTGACCCAAGAATTATCCAATCTCCACTACCTGGTGGCGCATTAACTGCTAACACTCAAATGATGAGAGATAATGGCACAATGGATAAATTCCCACAAGTTGTAGATGCTATGAAAGAAGTAGTAGAAAAAGGCGGTTTCGCGACATCTGTTACTCCAGTTTCACAGTTCTATTTCCAACAAGCATATTCAAATGTTATGCAAGGCAAATGGGCTAAAATTTCAGAAGGCTATGGCAAAATGGTATTAGGCTATTTTGGTAAAACTCCTGTAGCACCTTCTGCTGAAATTGTTAAAATGGCTCAAGAGCAACTAGGACTAGAACCTACAACAGAACTAGTTGTTGATATTAACGATAAAAATACTAACAAAGGTATTGAAGCAGCGAAAAAAGTTCTTGCTGAAAATAATTTAGATGCTACTGATGAGAACATCTTCTTAGCAGCAGCTTATAAAGACAAAGGTGTTAAATTCTTAAAAGGCGAAGGCCAAGTTATGATAAGAAAAAATGCTGGCGAAACAAAATCTGAAGGTTCAGCTGATGGCTATACAATCACTGTTAATGGTAAAAAATATGGCGTTAAAGTTGATGGCGACAAAGCTGTTGTTAACGGCAAATCTTATGATATTACTGTTAAAGATGGCATTGAAGAAGCAGCTGCAGCTACATCATCTGGTGATGCTACTCCAATTAAAGCGGCACTTCCAGGGGCTGTATTAAGAGTTAACGTATCAGTTGGCGATTCTGTAGCAGAAGGCGATGTGTTACTTGTACTTGAAGCTATGAAGATGGAAACAGAAATTAAATCTCCAAAAGCTGGTACAGTAGCTTCAGTTGATGTAAACCCATCAGATCAAGTTAAAAATGGCCAAACTTTGGTTACAATAGGTTAGGGGGCAGACAATGAATTTTATGGATGGTCTTAAAAACCTATATCAATCAACAGGGATAGCAAACTTTGTTGCTGACGCTAATCCAGAATTATCTGGTGCTGAGCAAATCATGCAAATGTTTGGTGCTCCAATTATGATTATCATCTGCTTAGGTTTATTATTCCTAGGTATTAAAAAAGAGTTTGAACCACTTCTTTTGGTTCCAATTGGTTTTGGTGGTATTCTAGCAAACATTCCAATCGCTGATATCGCTGGTCACCACGGTTTCTTGGGTATGATTTATGAAGCTGGTATACATACTGGCTTGTTCCCACTATTCATCTTTATGGGTGTGGGCGCTATGACAGACTTTGGTCCACTTATCGCTAACCCAAAAACTGCCTTATTAGGCGGTGCGGCGCAATTCGGTATCTTTGCAACGCTACTTATGGCTCTAGCTTTAGGCTTCACAATGCCAGAAGCGGCGTCTATCGGTATCATTGGTGGTGCTGATGGTCCAACTTCAATCTTTGTAACTTCAAAACTTGCTCCTGAATTATTAGGCGCAATTGCAGTTGCAGCGTATTCTTATATGGCACTAGTTCCAATTATTCAACCACCAATTATGAAAGCTCTTACAACTCAAAAAGAGCGTCTAGTTGAAATGACACAATTAAGAGAAGTATCTCAAAGAGAAAAAATCGTATTCCCATTACTTGTATTAGGTCTATGTATTATTTTCTTACCAGATGCTTGTCCTCTAATCGGTGCTTTAACTTTTGGTAACTTGGTTAAAGAATCAGGCGTTGTGGATAGATTATCTAAAACATTACAAAACGAATTTATTAATATAGTAACAATCTTATTAGGTCTTGCTGTTGGTTCAAAACTTCAAGCGTCACAGTTCCTAACTGTTCAAACTATATACATTATCGTTTTAGGTCTTTTAGCGTTCTCATTCGCTACCGCTATGGGCGTTGTGTTTGCTAAAATAATGGCAAAATGTTCTAAAACTCCACTTAACCCGCTAATCGGTGCAGCTGGTGTATCTGCTGTTCCTATGGCAGCTCGTGTAGTAAACAAAGTTGGTTTAGAATACAACCAAAACAACTACTTGTTAATGCACGCTATGGGTCCAAACGTTGCTGGTGTAATCGGTTCTGCCGTTGCAGCTGGTGTATTATTATCAATCTGTGGATAATATAAGCGTTAAATAAGCACAAAATAAAAGCGTTGGCTGATTTAAAATCACCAACGCTTTTTTAATATATTATATGTAATTATCCTCTATAAATTAATTCAGGCTCTTTTACTTTACTAGGGCTGATTACAAAGGCATTATTCGCGCAGCTAAGAGCATCATCAAGCTTATCTTTTTTGTTATCATCATAAAATAAAGTAACAAGTACATCACCCGCTTTGACTTCGCTTGCTATTTTTTTATTTAAAATACAGCCAGCAGAATAATCAATAGGATCAGTCTTTTTATCACGCCCTGCCCCTAATAGTTTACAAGCTTTAGCTACACCTAGAGCATCAAGAGTTTCAACATAACCATCTTTTTGAGCTTTCACTTCAACTTTATTTTGAGGCTGTTTAAACATAGAATAATCATCAACAATTTTAGGATCAGCACCTTGATATTTAATGATTTCCCTTAACAAATCAAGAGCCTTGCCGTTTTTGATAACTTCATCCATCTTCTCTTTAGCTTCTTGAGTAGATTTCACTTCACCCTTTGCCATTAATGTTTTAGCCACAATTTCAAGGGTTACTTCATATAAATCCGCCTCAT
>CAYJMX010000034.1:0-11348 GCA_964371485.1 uncultured Gammaproteobacteria bacterium
TGTTGAAGCACTTGTAAAGCAAGGGAAAAAGGCATCTGCGATTGAATTACAAAGTAACTGTGGTCACGACGCATTTTTAATCGAGTGGGAAGTACAGACAAAAATTATTAAAAGCTTTTTAAATTAAGGAAAAAATGATGCTGAATTATAACGCTATAGTTGAATTAGTTAAGAAGGATTCTAAAATCCTTGATTTAGGCTGTGGGCGTGGCGAGTTATTTAAAATGCTTGTTGAAAAGAAAAACGCAAGCGGCATAGGAATTGAAATTGATCAAGAATGCGTGATTGAAGCTCTTGAAAATGGAGTGAGTGTTATTCAAGGCGACTTGGACGAGGGGCTTAAACAGTTCAGTGACAACAGTTTTGATTATTCAATTTTGAATCAAACACTTCAATCCACTACAAATCCAGAATACGTTGTAAAAGAAATGCTTAGAACTTCAAAATTATCTATTGTAAGTTTTCCAAATTTTGCATACTGGAAAATAAGATTATATTTGCTATTTAAAGGTAAAATGCCAAAGTCTGATTTTCTTCCTTACGAATGGTATGACACACCAAACATTCACCTTTTAACCATAAAAGATTTTTTTAATTTTTGCAAAAAAAGAAATATTAAAATTGAAAAATCTATTTATTTAACAAGGCAAAAAACCAGAGGTGGATTGTTTATAAAACTTTTTCCAAACATTTTTTGCGAAGAGGGAATTTTTATTATTTCAAAATAAAATGCGACCCCAAAATTTAGAGTCGCACTTTTTATAAAGTTTATGAATTATTAATTCATAGCGCATTTTACGATATCTACAAAGCGTTGAGCTTCTAAGCTTGCGCCGCCAAATAAAGCACCATCAATATCAGATTGAGCCATTTGCTCAACAATAGTATCAGCTTTCACTGAACCACCATATAGGATTCTTACTTTTTGAGCATTTTGAGCACCAGCAACTTGTTCAACAGTGTTTCTGATAGACTTGATAACTCTGTTCGCCTCAGCACTGTCACAAGTTTTGCCAGTTCCGATTGCCCAGATTGGTTCATAAGCAATGATAACTTTTTCGATTTCAGATGGAGAAATTCCTTCTAATGCTTTAACGATTTGAGAAGCAATATGAGAATCGGTAACGCCTAATTCACGTTGCTCTAAAGACTCGCCACAACAAACGATTGGAGTTAAACCAGCATTTAAAATCGCCTTTGTTTTAGAATTAATCATTTCATCAGTTTCGCCAAAATATTGACGACGCTCAGAGTGACCAATAATAATATATTTTGCTTCTAATTCTTTAATCATTTCAATTGAAATTTCGCCAGTAAAAGCACCTTTTGGTTCAAAATAGCAGTTTTGAGCAGCCATACCAACAGCTTCACATTTGCTGTTAGAAATAGCTTGAGAAACTACAGCTAGTGATGTAAATACTGGAGCTACAACGATTTCAGGTAATTTTGCAGCGTCAAGAGATTTAACACCTTCACAAATTTCATTTACTAATTTAATGCTTTCCTTGCAATTGTTGTGCATTTTCCAATTGCCAGCGATAACAGGCTTTCTTGTCATGTTTTTCTCCTTTTATAATAACTATCTTACTAGAAGATAATATCACAAAATAGAGTTTTTTGCGCCATTTTTAGGTGTAAGATTGGAACAATGGCATATAAAGTGACAGTGCCAAGAATAATACGATACCACCAATAAAGATAAGCATTATAGGTTCAACCAGCTTTGTAAAACTATCAATAATTGCATCTAATTTCTGATCGATAAACATTGTACAGTGATTAAGCATCTCGCCCAATCGACCAGATTGTTCACCAGTTGCTATCATAAATGTAATCATATTTGGGATTTCATTTGAAGAACGAAGCGCAACAGACAAGTGTGTACCTTGTTGTACTTTTGTTGTCGCATCATAAATATGATCTTTTAAAACTAAATTATCAAGTGTCATATTCGCCACATACAAACAATCGACGATTGGAACACCGGCTTCATAAGCTACTTGAAGTGATGCGATAAAGTTTGAAAAGTTTGCAAATTTAAACATAGAGTTTAGAAGTGGAACCTTAAGCACGATGCCATCAATGACTCTTTTTGTAGATTCATTTTTAAATAGGTATATAATTCCAACAACAACTACAACAGCTAAAATCATTGGAACATACCAAAATTCTTTTAAGAATATACCTAAATCTATACACATTCTTGTTGTAATAGGAAGTTCTTTACCCATTGTCTTAAACATTCCCTCAAAAGCAGGGAATACAAAAGCTAACATGACTATTACAACCAATATAGATAAAATAACTACAAACACAGGGTATATTAATGCGCCAATAACTTTACCTTTAATTGCATCTTGTTTTTTAAGAAGCTCTAATAATCTAGAAAGGGTCTTGTCCAATTCCCCTGAATCTTCACCGGCTTTAGCCAGACCGACATACACTCTTCCAAAAACTGTTCTATTTTTTTCAAGAGCTTCAGCAAATGTTAACCCCTGAACAATAACTGCTGTTCTTAACTCCAGTGCTATAGCGCGCACATTTTGAGAATCCGCATTACCTTCTAAGAATTTTAGGGATTCAGTAATTGGAATACCAGTAGCAATTAATATTTGAAGCGTATGTGTGAAATCGATTTTATCTTTTAGCGACAGCGACAATGGCTTGCTTTTAAGCTGAGCACCAGGAGCAGTAGCATTTGTAGAGCGTGCAGAATGCGCCAGCGCTTCATCAATAATTCTTGTAGGTAGCAAGCCCATAGATTTAATTGCTTCACGCGCCGACCTTGGATCTGGAGCGTCAATTTTACCTTTGACCTCATCTTTATTATTTCTTAAAGCTACGTATGAATATGTAGGCATAATTTCCCTTATTATTGATTAGCTAAACCAAGAATTCTAATGAATTCTTCCACCGTTGTCACACCATTATAGATATGCTCAATACAAGACATCTTAAGTGTTTTCATGCCGTGTTTTACAGCATATTCTTCAAGCTCAACGTCATGCGCTCTTTGAGCGATCATCATTTTAATATCTTTATTAATAAGCATTATTTCAAAAATGCCCGTTCTGCCACTGTAACCTGTATCATTACAATACTGACAACCTACAGCTTTATATATTTTCGCATTTGTTAAATTCTGTATTTCAACAGGATCAACTAAAATACTTCTTGCTTCTTCTTCAGTCGGGGTGTACTCTTGCTTACATTCTTTACATAATTTTTTAACAAGACGTTGTGCGATAACACCAGTTACAGTTGAAGATACTAGATAATCCTTTGCGCCCATTTCAATTAAACGAGTAATTGTGGCAGCTGCAGAGTTTGTGTGAACTGTTGATAATACCAAGTGACCGGTTAATGACGCCGAAATTGCAACTTCAAGCGTTTCAAAGTCACGGATCTCACCTACTAACACGATATCTGGATCTTGTCTTAAAATTGCTCTTAGGGAGTTGGCGAATGTAATACCCGCTTTACTGTTTACAGCAGATTGGTTAACGCCATCCATACGAATTTCGACAGGATCTTCAATTGTTGTTATGTTAACATCCACAGAGTTTAGCGCCCTAATTAAAGCGTACAGAGTTGTCGTTTTACCTGAACCAGTAGGGCCGGAGGTTAAAACGATACCGTTAGGTGCAGATGTTAAATATTGAATTTTTCTTAAATCATCGGCTGATAAGCCTTCAATTTCAATTACTTTTGTTTCTTCCGTATCAGTTACAGCAGGTGCTAGTACCCTGATTACCATTTTTTCTTTGTTGCCAACAGGGAGCGTGTTTACACGGAAGTCAAACTGACTTTTTCTGTATTTAATCGAAAAGTTACCATCTTGTGGACGTCTGTGCTCAGCAATATTCATACGAGCCAATACCTTAAAACGTGAAACAACAGAAGAATCAACCTTAGCTGGGATTCTTAATACTTCTTTTAAAGTACCATCTACACGGAAACGTACAACGTACCCTTCTAATCTTGGCTCAATATGTATATCTGAAGCTTGTTGATCAATTGCAAGGGTAACAATTTTATTGGCAAACTTTGCAACCGTACCAGATGTATCTTGAATTTCAGATTCTACTTGATCCCACAGTGAAGCTTCATTGTTTGTTTCGTTCTTTTCGCTCTCAATTTGCTTAAGGATTTTATCAGCAGCAGCCTTTTCACTTTCATAATAATTCTGCAAGAACGCTTCATACTCATAATGAGTAACCATTATTACTGTAGGCTTGAGCCCTGTTTGATATACAATTTCATTTATTGATTTAGAATCCCCTGGATCAACCATACCAACAACTAAGGATTTATCAGTCATTGAAAGCGGGATAACTTTATTAGAGCGAACAAAGTCCTCTGGAAGTATTGATGTCGCAGTTGGAAGCGCTCTTAACTGTTCAGAAGTTGCAAGCTTGACACCCATTTGTATACCAAGTGCTTCTTTTAATTGCTTTATTGTAATAAAGCCAAGTTTTACAAGAACAGATCCAAGAGGAATACCTAAAACTTTCGCTTCAGCAAGTGCCATTGTTAGCTGCTTCTCAGATATAAAACCTTCTTCAATTAAAATTTCACCAATTCTTCTTGGTGGACGATCATCATTATTTTCTTGAACACATTTCTTTTCTTGAGGAGCCTCGGCAACTTTTTGCTCATCAGCCTCTTTTTGAACCTCGGGGGCACTCGCACTTTGAACGGGTTCTACCTGTTGAGTATGTTCATTATTTTCAACTTCATTTATTTGCTCAGCGGTAGTAATATCAGGCATAACTTCGTTATTAACAACATCATTCTGAATTTCTACAACAGGTTGCTGAACAACTTCAGGAAATTGAGCAACAGGTACTGATTGCATAGACAAAGGTATTGGAA
This sequence comes from uncultured Gammaproteobacteria bacterium, assembly GCA_964371485.1. Taxonomy (GTDB): domain Bacteria; phylum Cyanobacteriota; class Vampirovibrionia; order Gastranaerophilales; family Gastranaerophilaceae; genus CAYJMX01. Next base: position 4,876 of record CAYJMX010000034.1, read on the forward strand.
TATCAAACATTGCATCTAGTGCGTTATCGCTTGGAGCATTAGTTGATAAATCTTCAGAAATGTTAATGTCATTTATATCGGACATATCAAGATTAATATCATCTGATAAATTCAAGAAGTCTTCCTTGGTGTCTTCAATATCAGGAGTTTCACCAACAGGTTCAGCAAATGTTTCTTCAACTGTAGGTTCAACAGGAGAAGCGCCCATAGGCAATATGCCAACAGAAGAGATTGAGTTACCTTCAGATACGACACTTCCATATCGGGAAGAAAATTTTAATAAAAAACTATCAAATAAAGTGTCAAAATTTTGATTAGACAGGAAAATAAATTCAACTTTTTTTTCTACCAATGGAGAAACATAAGCAATGATTTGCTCTTTATCAGCCTCTGGAGGAACCGCAACAAAGAACGATTCGTTCTGAGCGCTAATTGGCACGAACGAATATTCTTTTGCAACTGCCAATTCAAAGTTATCAGCATAGTCAAAATTTATTTTATTTATTAACTTTTCTAATAGATCGTTTTTCATATTATCCTATTATAGGTCAACTGATTGGATTTTTGCAATATCTTCAGCCGAATAGATGATGTGCGGTGTTACCATTATTACAAGCTCTTCTTTAGACTTCTCATTTTTTGTAGATCTGAAGAACACGCCTACAAAAGGAAGGTCGCCTAACACAGGTATTTTTGTAACTGTTTGCTCTTCGGACTCTTTAATTAAACCAGCAATAACAAGAGTTTCGCCATCTTTAATTCTTACATTATTTAAGAACAAATCACGCCTTTGTAACAGTGTAGCTTGAAGCTCGTTTGCACCAGTTACACCAGGGGCAAAGATACTTTCCTTAACAGTTGCAAGCTCTGGTTTAATATTCATAGACACATAACCATCAGGGCTAATGAATGGAACTAGTTCAATTTTAAGACCCTCGTCATCGCCAATTTCATATGTTCTAGATACAGCACCAATTGCAGTTGTACCTGTTGAAGTTGAGTTTAATAGTTCAGTTGTAACCGATTTAACATAGTCAGATGTTAAATCAATTGTTGATTTTTGACCGTTAGTAACCATAATTTTTGGACTAGATAGCACTCTACCTTTACCATTTTGAACAAGATACTTTAGAGTGTAGCTCAGAGCTGATTGTCCAGAATATTGAGCTCCACCTCCGACGTTATCGCCAAAGAAGAATATAGGGTTACCAGGAGCTGTATTTAAACCTTCTGAAGAATCAAAAGTTAAGCTTAAAAACGGAGTCCATAGTGACCAGCTATTTGAAAAATCTTTTGAACCACTGTCATTTAATTCAATTACTGACAATTCTACATAAGCCATAGGTTGTTTTTTATCATTATCTTGAACAAAATCACCAATTAGTTTTACTTGATCAGCAGAACCCCCGTTAATATTTATTGTACCAAGCTCTGCAAAATAAATTACAGATAATGGCGCAGAGTTAAATGCAACTACATCACCCGCTGTTGTTTGTGACGTAGGTGAATTTTGCTGTTGACTATCACCAGAAATTGAATTTTGAGTAGCTCGACACGCAATTACACCACTGCCTAGTTTTACCTTAGTAATTTCCTCGTCATCGTCAGATGATGAACTAGATGAGCTTGATGAACCAGATGAGCTTGAAGAGGAAGAAGAGTCAGAACTCAGATCATCATCATCTTCATTTTCATCCATATCCTCTGTTGAAGCATCCTTGTTGGTTTCGACAAAAGTATTACAAATCAACATTGCCATCTCACGAGGAGTTGTGTGATTAACCTTGAATGTTGTAATTAATGGCTTTTTGTCTAATTTTTCAATAATCTTTTTTGCAACAACAACATCGTTCTCGCTACCAAAGATCATAACTTCATTTGAAGTAGGATTGTAACTAGCAATTTTATTGTTTGCAAGGCCAGTAATATTAGCGCCGAAAATATTCGCATTTAAGAAATCAGCAATGTTTTGAGCTCTTTCGTATTTTACAGGAAGCACAGTTAGGTTTTGCTTAGAGAAAGAAAGCGAACCTTCAGCAGTGTTAGCTGTAACGATTATATTATTGCCATCAAGCATATATGTAAGTTGAGCAGAACGCAGAACCAACATAAACGCATCATTTAAAGTTACATCCACCAAGTCAAGTGTTACAACACCGTTAACTGATGTGTGGAAAATAACGTTCATAGCAGCTTTTTGAGCAAACATTCTAAGTACTTGTTTAACATCAGAATCTCTTAATGAAAGGTTAATTTTCTTATCAGAATCAGTGATGCTCGCATTATTATTAAGACTTACTGCTTGAGCTTCCTCTTTGATAATTTGATCTTTAAGTTCAACTTGTGGAACAACATCTTGTTCATCTAAAGCCGCTTCTTGAATCTTCATATCGATTTGAGATAGCGATAATTTTTTCATATCAACATTGTCATATTTTGCGTCAATTCCTGCTTGAGAAGCCTGAACCAATGAAAATAAAACTAAGCAGACTGTGAATTTTTTAGCTATACTTTTAACATTTTGTCTTAACATTATATTTTAACTCCTAGATAATTTCTTTCTTTTTGCTACATTCTTGTTCTAATCTGAACATCCTCAGCAGAGGTATGAGCAGTAGTTGTTTTGTATTGCTTTGTGCCATTATTGTTAATAACAGCGCGACCATTAACTGTATCGCTATAGTTAAACATTTGACCAACACCAGCGCTAAACACGTTGGCATCTTTTTTAATTACAACAGCATCTCTGTTGATATCAGATATATAGAACTCATCAACCTTATCACCTTTTTGTACAAAGTAGTCAGTTTGATTGATTCTTATAATCGCACTTGGTGACGAACTATCAAACAATATTCCAGACACTGAAATATTTACAAGTTCTTGAAGAGAAGGGTCATCACCATATTGTAGTGGTGGATTTTCAACATACGCATCTAATCCTGATGCCATAAGTACCGCATTAAAGTCGTTTGACATTGGTAAAAACGGATTCAATCTTGATGATGTTTTAACATCGATTGAAACCTTTTTGTTTTCATCTTTTTTTACAGGCGCCTTTTGATCAGCTACTTTTTTATCAGTTACATCTGGAAGCTTAACAACGCCAGCATTTGGATCAACTTGAACATTTGATGGCATTTGTGGTGGCATCTTAGCTGAAGGAGGCATTTGAGGGTTTGGCATACCATTAATTGGTAGCTCAGGAGACGCTGGATCAACAACGCCAACTTTTGTTGGAACATTAGGCATACCTTCAAGACTAGGAACCTCAGGTGCAGTAGGCACTGGGCTTACAGTTGGATCAAACACAGGAGGGTTTGGATTTGTCTTTGGCGCTTTATTAAACATAGCAAGCATATTGCCACTTTTCATCATATAAAACGCAGCACCAATGAACACAACTATAGCAAGTACCGAGCCAAGCAAAATTGCCTTTTTGTTTGTGCCAGATTGCTCTTGAGAATCAGGAGCATAGTATTCATAGTCCTCTTCAGAAGACATCTCATTTGATTCAGCCTGTTCGTATTTTTCATCTAACTCAGACATAGCATTTGAAAAATCAGAATTATTCATTTGAACCTGTGAGTCATCTTGAAAATCAAAATCAAATGACTCTTCATCATCTTCTTGCAATTCTTTAGTTCCTGAATAAAGTGCAGCCGCATCAGGTTTTGCCGGCGTGCTTGTTTCAGGAAGACTTGTCACATCCTGAGTAATTATTTCATTTAGTGGTAAATCAGTTATAGACACAACTTCGCTAGAAGACGGGGTGTCTTTTAATAATTCATCCCAACTGATAGACTCGTCATCATCATCTTCTTCACCTGAAAGATCCAGATTTATATCATCTAAATCATCAAAATTTTCTAAATTTTCTTTTTCGTCTTCAAAAAACATTATTCTCTTTCACTAATTTATGGCTTATTACATTTGTAAATTATTACATTTTACTAATATTAATTATGATATATACATTTCAAATTGTCGTCAAATTGGGCAAAAAATCATACAAAAATATTACCTACTGAAGTAATCTTGAGTGTATATCATTTCAATTCCTTCAATAACTACAGTGTCTCCATCAAGCAGTCCGATTTTTCTCAAACTGGTCCAAACGCCCATGGCATCGAGGATATTGGATAGTCTTATCATTTGTTGAGTATTTTTAATATCAGTAACACTCACTAGGCGCTTGAGTTTTCCGCCATTTACGCTAAAGACATTTTTATTAAGTTTTGTAACAACAAAATCAGAATCATCGTTATTATCAAACTCATCATCATGCTCAATTTCTACTTCTAAGTCATGGAGCTCTATTTCATCAACCAAAGAATATAGATGATCAAGAAGCTCTGAAACACCGTCTTTTGTGGCGGCGGATATAACAAAAATATTATCGCTAAATTTTGAAAACTTCTTTTTCAGTTTTTTTAATTCATCAGGCTCAATAACATCAGCCTTGTTTAACACAAGCACCTGATGGCGCTCTTTAAGCTCTCTATCATATTTTTTAAGCTCTAAATTAATCTTTTTATAATTAGATAATGGATTTTCAGCACTCATATCAACGATGTGAATAAAAAATCTACATCTTTGAACGTGCCTTAAAAATTCAAAACCAAGGCCTACCCCTTTTGACGCACCTTCAATTAACCCTGGGATATCTGCCACAACAAATCCATCGCCATCAGGCTTTTTAACTACGCCCAAATTTGGAACAAGCGTTGTAAATGGATAGTTCGCAATTTTTGGACGAGCAGAACTTATAACACTAATCAAGCTAGATTTACCAGCATTTGGCATACCCAAAAGACCAATATCAGCTATTAATTTTAATTCTAATTCCAAATCTCTTTCAACAGCAGCTTCACCAGGTTCGCAAAACTGAGGGCTTCTTTTTTGAGAATTTGCAAAACGAGCGTTTCCTCTGCCGCCTCGGCCACCCTTTGCCACAATTACTCTTTTGCCTTCTTCGTTTAAATCGGCAATATATTTTTCTGTTTTTAAATCTTTAATCATTACACCAACAGGCACCTTAAGTATGAGGTCTTTTCCTTTTTTACCGTGTTGGTTTTTAGATTGACCATTTTCACCATCAAGCGCCTTGTATATAGACTTATATGTAAAGTCTAGAAGTGTAGACATGTTTGAATCGGCTTCAAAATAAACATCTCCGCCGTCGCCCCCATCTCCGCCAGCAGGGCCTCCCTTATCTACGTATTTTTCTCTTCTCCAAGCAACAATGCCGTTTCCGCCTTTGCCAGAAGTAATTTTTATTTTTGACTTATCAATAAATGTCGCCATTACATCACCCTTTGATTCTTAGCTATTGAGTCTAAGAGCATTTTGTTGATGTCTAATGAAATGCTACTTAAATCAGAAGTATCGCAATCAAGCGCACGCTCAAGAAGCAACTCTTCAACCATTGCAAGTAATGACAATAAGCCATCATTTGTGATTCTTGAATTTTCAAAATCATCTAACACTTCCATTAAAAATGGATAAACACTCCACGCTTCATATGCGTTAATTACAGAGATACTTCTAGCGAAACTTTTGTCTTGTACGTATTCAAGCCTCAGCATAATAAAGTATTTTGCATATCTTGCAATTTGATCAAGCAGTCTGTCTTCACCTTGAACATCCGTGTATCTAACCATATAGATTGAAAACTCTTGATAAACTTCAGAATCCTTTAAGGTAATTCCGCCTTTTTGAATTGATAAATATTGAGCGATAAACTCAAAAAACATATCAATATCATTATCAAAAGTCTTTTTGATTTCATAATACTTTTTTAAGCCAGCTTCACTTAAACTTAAGTTAAGAAACTTCTCAATTAAATCAACTATATCAACTCTTCTCATATTGCCTCTATTTTATAACTTAATATACATAATACAGGGTTTTTATGAGCGTGACAAAAACTTAATATGACTTAACTTAAATAGATTAGTTTGCTTATTTAAGTAACTCTATGCGCTTTTTTTCCTTCAACAATTCATCATAAATCCAAGAAGGAACAAAGTTTTTACCCATTAAAATTGAACCATGGCCAACAGATGGAGCATGGAAATCAGACCCACCAGTTTTAACAAGTCCAAATTTTTCAGCCAGCGTTGAAAAATGTTCAACAACAGCAGGCGAGTGTTTTCTGTGATAAACTTCTATTCCACGAAGTCCAAAACTTACAAGCTCTTTTGTTAAATCATCAGCGATATCAACATCGATAGGATGAGCAAAAACAGGGATACCACCGGCTTCATTTATTATTTCAACAGCATCATGTGGGCTTGCCGTTTTTCTTGGAACATAAACATTTGAAGAATCATTAATATATTTTTGGTAAGCTTCAGACACGCTTGCAACCCCACCAGCGTTTGTAATGGCGCGTGCGATGTGCGGACGACCAATAGATCCACCGTCTGCCACAAGTGCGTTTATGTCTTCAAACTTAACTCGAATTGAAG
>CAYJMX010000035.1:0-11304 GCA_964371485.1 uncultured Gammaproteobacteria bacterium
CTACTTTTATAACTTCTTTTTCTTTTTGAAGCTCTTTTGCTAGAGTGAGTTGATTAGTAAGCAAAAATAAAAGCAATAATATAGTGGCTTTTTTAATAAATTTCATTAAATTCCCTCTAAAATCCTTATATACAATTTTACAATTAACATATTCTAATGTAAAATAAGATGGAAAATATTTCGGGAGTATTAATAATATGTCACATCAAGAGATGAAGAAGTTTAGCACATCACAGTTGCTTAATTTTTGTATAGGATTTTTCGGTTTACAATTTGCTTGGCAAATGAGAATTATACTATCAGGCCCACTGACTGAATCCTTTGGTGCATCTCCCTTTATATTTGGTTTAATTTGGCTAGCGGGCCCTGTTACAGGAATTATCGTTCAACCTATTATAGGCGCGTTATCAGACAATACTCATACTCGTTTTGGAAGAAGATTACCATATTTATTTATTGGTGCTTTGCTTGGTTCAATCGGCTTAGCGTTACTTCCAAACAGCGGAAACATTGCAGCTTTCTTTGGTGAGAATGCTCCTATGTATTTAGCCCTTGTAATAGCAGCTATTATGATATGGCTTATTGATGGTTCGGTGAATGCTGCTCAAGGTCCTTATAGAGCGATTATTCCAGATAATATTCCAAAAGAACAACACGCGGTTGCAAACTCTTATCTTTCTTTTGCAATTGGTCTTGGTTCTGTAATTGCCGCAGCTACAGCGCCTGTATTAAAATGGGTGTTTAATGTTCAAATGTCAACAGAAGCTCAGTTTTACATGGCGGCAATTGCCTTTATGCTTGGTGTAACTTGGACTTGCCTTACAATTAAAGAAAGAAATGTTGAAAAAGAAGAAGAAAATAAAGAAGTTGAAACAAAAAAAACTACATTTTTTGAAGATGTGAAAGATTTCTTTAAATTATCTCCAGAAGTGGGTAAGATTTGTACTATTCAATTCTTTTCTTGGATTGGTATTATGAGTTTGTTCATTTTCTTCACTCAATATGTAATTCATATTATCTTTGAAGTGCCAGATTTAACTGTAATTGATAAAGCGCTTCACCCACAATATCAAACAGCTATTTTAGAGGGTCAAAATTTCTCTTCAATATGCTTTGCTGCCTTTAATTTAATCTGTTTTGTTTTAGCTATTCCAATTGGAAAATTAGCAGAAAAATTTGGAAATAAAAATGTACACTTTGTAGCGTTATTTTTAATGGCGATAGCTTATTTGTTGCTTGCTTTTATTCCTACAAAAATTGCAACAATTGTTGCAATGAGTTTAGCGGGTATCGGCTGGGCAAGTGTCTTAGCTCTCCCATTTGCTATGATTTCAAAATATATTAAATCAGGCACAGAGGGTTCTGTTATGGGCATATTTAATATATTTATCGCTGCTCCACAGGTTCTTGTATGTACTGTTCTTGCTTGGTTTATTTCAAAATCTACAATGGAATTAAATGGACTCGCGAATAATCATTGGGAATATGCTTTTATAGTGGGCGCTGTGATGCTTATAGCTTCTTCTATAGCGACATTAACTACAAAAGAATAAATAATATATAGAGCATAAATATTTCTTGTAAAACTTTTTTGTTTATATGATAATTTAAAGCGTACTTAGTAACAAAAAAGGAGAATTACAATATGGTAAATGTTGCAATTAACGGATTTGGTAGAATTGGCCGTAACACTTTACGTGCTGCTATCAGAGATGGTATTTATGAAAAAATTAACTACGTAGCAATCAACGATCCAGGTTTAACACCTAAAGATGCTGCTCACGTATTCAAATATGACTCAGTTATGGGCAGATTTGATGGTACTGTAGAAGTTTTAGAAGATGGCTTAAAAATCAATGGTAAAGCTATTAAATTCTACTCTGAAAAAGACCCATCACAATTACCTTGGAAAGCATTAAACGTAGATGTAGTTGTTGAATCAACTGGTTTCTATACAGATGCTGAAAAAGCAAAAGCTCACATTACTGCTGGTGCTAAAAAAGTTATCATTTCAGCTCCTGCTAAAAACGAAGATTTAACAATCGTTTTAGGCGTTAACGAAGGTGAATATGATTCTTCTAAACACCACGTAATTTCTATGGCTTCTTGCACAACTAACTGCTTAGCTCCTGTTGCTAAAGTTATTGACGAGAAATTCGGAATCGTTAAAGGTTTAATGAATACAATCCACTCATACACAGGCGACCAAAGAATTCTAGACGCTGGTCACTCTGACCCTCGTCGTGCTAGAGCTGGTGCTATCAACATCACACCTACTACAACTGGTGCTGCTGCTGCTGTATCTCTAGTATTACCACAATTAAAAGGTAAACTAAATGGTTTCGCTCTAAGAGTTCCAACTCCAGACGTATCTGTAGTAGACGTTGTATTTGAAACAGCTAAACCTGCTTCAACTGCTGATGTTAATGCTGCTCTAAAAGCTGCTGCTGATGGCAAAATCTTAGCTTTTGAAGAAGCTCCACTAGTATCTTCAGACTTCATCGGAACATCTCAATCTTCAACAGTTGACGCTGCTTTAACAATGTCAATTGGTGATAATATGGTTAAAGTTGTTTCTTGGTATGATAATGAAATGGGTTATTCAACTCGTTTAGCTGAAACTACATTAATGGTAGCTAACAAGCTGTAATCATTAAAAGATATTCTTTTAAAAGAGTCCTTGCTTATGTAAGGGCTCTTTTTTTGTCCCATGCTTAATTTATCAATTTAAAAAATACTAATCTATATGTATGATTTAAAAAAGCTAAAGATTAAGAAAAAAAAATATGGTACGAGATATAAAGTATAAATAAAAAAATCTTAAAAATAAGATATATATTAACTTTTATTGTCATCCTTGTTTAGCCATTGTTTTTATACTTGGCTTTTTTTTTACAAAAAAATATTTTTCAAAAAAAGGCAAAAAAAAATATTTTCATGTTTTTATATATATGGGTGAATATTTTAAAACACGATTAGCATATTCATTAAGGAGTAAAAATGAACAACAACAATATAAATAATATAAAACGTAGTCAACATATCAATCCAAAGGCACAATCAAAAGAAGATACAGGAAAGTGCCCTGATTGTGAGTTGTCATATGATAAAACGATTGACAGAGATTCTTTAAATAAAGATGCTAACGCACTTTATGCTAAGAGCATGATTAAGCCTTCTAAAATGTCACCAGCAGATTTTCCACCTGTGACTAGAGCTAGCGTTGAAGAAGATTTAGAATTATTTGGCATTTTATCAAGCTTTAGAAATGAACTTGTAAATATCTCTCTTGAAAAAGGTTTAAGCGAAGATATGGCAAATCGCAAGGCTGATATGGTTTTAGCTACTATGCTAAGAAATGCAGATACTCAATTTAGAGCTCAAAATTAAAATTTTCTACCATCTTGATTTTAATATGTTTTAGTGCGAAAATCTTCTTATAAATATCAGGGGTTAAAAGCATTGAATCTAGTCTATTTTTTAGATGGTAAAGCATATATAAATTTAACAAATGCTTGCACAAATGAGTGCAAGTTTTGTGTTAGAGATATTAAGGATGATGTGCAAGGTTCAAACCTTTGGCTTGAGGATAAAAAAGTCGAATTAAAAGATTTAATATCTCAAATTGATGAAAATAAAGATAAAATTATATCAAGTGGTGAAATTGTTTATTGTGGCTATGGCGAGCCGCTTTCTCGCTATGATCTTTTAATTGAGAGTGCAAAACACATCAAAAAAGAATTAAAAGATGTGAAAATTAGGATAAATACAAATGGCCACGGCAATGTCATAAATAAAAAAGACATCACTCCTTCTCTTGTTGGCCTTGTGGATTCTATTTCAATAAGTTTAAATGCGCAGAATGAAGAAGAATATAATAAAATATCAGATCCTAAGATTCCTAACGCCTATAATGAAATGTTAGATTTTACAAAAAAATGTGTTTTAAATAAGATAGATACTGTGATGAGTATCGTGGTTGATTTCGATTGCGATAAATACGAAATTGATGAGAAAAGTTGCGAAAAAATAGCCCAAAACATAGGTGCGAAATTTCGAGCAAGAAAATGGATTAAATCAGGTTATTAAAAAAAAGAAAGGTCACAAGACAAGATGAACGTTTTAGATAAGATTATGAAGCCTAAATCAATAGCTTTAATCGGAGCGTCTTCTAAGCCAAAAACAATTGGCTCTGAGATGATGTTAAGATTATGTGAATATGAATTTCAAGGTAAAATTTACCCAATTAACCCAAAAGGTGGGGAAATTGCTGGGCATAAGGCGTACACTTCAATTGAAGAAGTTGATGGCGAAATTGATTTAGCTGTAATCGTTGTAAACAACAAAATCGTACTAGACACAATCGACCAATGTAATAGAAAAGGCGTTAAAGGCCTTTGTATAATAACTGCTGGTTTTAAAGAAACAGGTGAAGCTGGTGCTGAACTTGAAAAAGAACTACTAGAGCGTGTTAGAAGCTATGGCATGAGAATGGTTGGACCAAACTGCCTTGGTATTTTAAACACAAATGACAATATTAAAATGGATGCAACGTTTGCTGAAAGTCTTCCAGTTAAAGGAGATATCGGCTTTGTATCTCAATCTGGTGCTTTAGGTGGCGGTATTTTAAACATCTTAAAAGACCTAAACCTTGGCTTTGCTCAATTTGTTTCAATTGGTAATCAGGCTGATATTAACGCTGAAACTATGATTGAATATTGGGAAAATGATGATGACGTTAAACAAATTCTTTTATACATGGAATCAATTCAAAACCCAGCTAACTTCAGAAAATTAGCAACTAGAGTTACTAAAAAGAAACCAATTTTAGCTTTAAAATCTGGACGCTCTGCTGCTGGTGCTTCTGCTGCAAGTTCTCACACAGGCTCTTTAGCAGGTGCTGATAAAGCTGCTGCTTGCTTGTTATCTCAAAGTGGTGTTATAAGAGAATTTTCTTTAAAGAACCTATTTGCTAACGCTAAAGCATTTTCAAATTGCCCAATTCCAAAAGGAAACCGTGTTGCAATCATTACAAACTCTGGTGGCCCTGGCATTATGGCAACAGATGCGATTTGTGAAGCTGGTATGCAAATGGCTCCAATTAAAGATTCAACAAAAGAAACTTTAAGAAGCTTTTTACCATCTGCAGCTTCTGTTAAAAACCCAATTGATATGATAGCATCTGCTCCAATTGAACATTACAAACAAACACTTGAAACAACAATTGCTGATGAGAATGTTGATATGATTATGGTAATCTATCTTCCATTCTTAGGATTAAAAGACATCGATGTAGCTCGTGCTGTTATGGAAATTAAAGCTAAAAACCCAACAAAACCAATTTTAGGCGTGTTTATGACAACTGCTGATTTCTTTACTCAAATATCTGAAATGGATGTTAATATGCCATTTTATATGTACGCTGAAGAAGCGGCAGAGGCTATGACAAGATTAAACCAACAAAGAGAGTGGATGGAAAAACCAGTTGGTAATGTTCCAAACTTCTCTGTAAACAAAGAAAAAGTAGCTTCAATCATTAAATCTTCAATTGAAGAAGGACGTGATCAATTAACAACATTAGAAAGTATTGATGTATTAGAGGCATACGGAATTCGTGCTTGTAAATATGCGCTTGCTACAAATATTGATGAAGTAGTAAAAACAGCTAATAATATCGGCTATCCTGTTGTTATGAAAATGACATCTAAAACAACATCACATAAAACTGATGTTGGCGGTGTTATTGTTAACATTAAAGATGAAGAACAACTTCGCGCTGAATATGAAGGCTTAATTGAAAGATTAAAAGCGAAAAACCTATTAGAGGGTCTTGAAGGTGTTATTATTCAAGAAATGGTAAAAGGCAACCGTGAAATGGTATGTGGTATTGCTACAGACCCACAATATGGCCCAATGATGATGTTTGGTCTAGGTGGTGTGTTTGTTGAAGCGCTTGAAGATGTAACATTCAGAATCGCTCCACTTACAGATATCGATGCTAAAGAAATGGTTCAATCAGTAAAAGCATACAAATTACTTCAAGGTGCTCGTGGCACTACACCTGCTGATATCAATAAAATTGAAGAAACATTATTGAGATTATCTCAACTGGTAACTGACTTTAAATTTATTGATGAGCTAGATATTAACCCATTGTTAATTTCTACAACAGGTGAAGCGATCGCTGTTGATGGCAGAATTAAAGTGAGAATGGAAGAAGCAAAAGCTGGACTTAACGCTAAAGCAAGCGCTTGCTCACTATAATTTAATAAATTAGAATAAAAAGCCTAGGAGAAATCTTAGGCTTTTTTGCATGTTTTTTTATTCTGTGCTATGATAGCAAAAAAAATTTTTCAGGTGTTTTTTATACACTAAATAATCAAGTATTAACAACAACAATAAAAAAAGAGAGCAAAAATGAAAATTAACTTTCAACCAGTAGTCTTCTCTGGAGTAAAAAGGCAAAGTAATTCTAAGCAACAAAAAAAGTGTGATTATCTATCTGACCCAAATTGTAACAGCTCGCAAAAAGACAACACAAACCTTTTAAAAATCGGTTCACTAGCAATAGGTCTTGCAGCAGTTGGTGCTTGCGTGTTTGCTTCTAAATCTAAAAAGGCAGTCGATGTTGCAGGCAATATCTCATTGAATGATTACAAATTATTAGATGAAACCGTCGCAGATGTAAGAGTAAGCAATCCAATTGATAAAGTGATGAGCGAGTTTGATAATGAGTTCGATAAATTAAGAGATAATGTAAGAATTCTATTTGAAGAAGCGATTGCAGATATAAGCAAATAACTTTATTGTTCTTGAAATAGAATGAAATTTCTAGTAAAGATTTAAAGTTTTACAATTATTAATATAGCCTAATAACTAAGTCAGATGGCTAATGTTGGCTACATCAATATACTATTGTACTAATTCTTATGGGTTATATTTTTTTTCTTTTTATGGTATAAATAGTATAAGTTAATATAAAATTGGAGAAAATATTATGGCAGCAAACAAAGTCGGACAATTCGTTTTTATGTTGCACTCTCACCTTCCCTATTACAGAAAAGCAGGCATGTGGCCTTTTGGTGAAGAATGTCTTTATGAATGTATGGCAGAAACATACGTTCCGCTTTTGCAGGCAATTTCTGAATTATATGATGAAGGTATCAAAGCAAAATTAACCGTAGGTATCACTCCAGTTTTAGCTGAACAATTAAACGATGAGCACTTAAAACAAGGTTTCATTGATTATCTTGATTCAAGAATTACAGCAGTATCAGGCGACCTTGAGCGTTATCCTGACCCTGAAGTTGCTCATTCTCAGCATTTAAAATATCTTGCAAAATACTATTTTGATTGGTTTAACCACATCAAAGATATGTTTATCAATAAATTTAACAAAGATTTAATTTATCACTTTAAAAAATATCAAGACCTTGGTTGTATTGAAATTACAACATCAGGCGCAACTCACGGCTTCTCGCCACTTTTAGCTACTGATACTAACTTAAATGCTCAATTTAAAGTTGGTTCAGACACTACTAAAAAATTATTTGGTAAAAAAGCAAAAGGTGCTTGGCTTCCAGAGTGTGCTTATCGTCAAGGTTATGAGTTTGTTGGAAAAGACGGCGAAAAGAAATGGCGTCCAGCTATTGAAGTAACTCTTCAAAACAACGACATTGAATACTTCTTTACTGAATCACACGTAATAGAAGGCGGTAATTCAATTGGTAACAGAAGAACAATTGGTATGTATGGAAACATAGAATACATTCCACTTCCAGCACGCGAAAAAACTGGCTATGACACATATAGCGCTTATTGGTTACCAGATGCGCAAGTAGCTGTTATGGGTAGAAACGATAGAGCAGGCTTCCAAGTTTGGTCAGCGGCTGATGGTTACCCTGGTGATGGTTGTTATAGAGAATTCCACAGAAAAGATCCAAACTCTGGTATGCATTATTGGAGAATCACATCTGAAACTGCTGATTTAGGCGATAAAATGCTTTATGATCCAGTTTTAGCTATGAGCAAAGTGAATGAGAATTCTGATCACTATACAACAATGATTTATCACTTATTAAACGACTATAAAATGGCAAATGGTGGCAGAGAGGGACTTTGCATGGTTTCTTTCGATACTGAATTATACGGCCACTGGTGGTTTGAAGGTGTTGAATTTATTAAACAATGTGTGAAAAAATTCGCAACATATCTTCCAGAAGTTGAAAGATTAACAGCGGGCGAGTACTTAGAAGCGCACCCACCAACAGAAGCTATTCAAATTCCAGAAAGCTCTTGGGGTCAAGGCGGACATTTCTGGGTATGGCAAAACCACTTAACAGAGTGGATGTGGCCTATCATTCACTCTTGTGAGAAAAGAATGATTGAAATCGCTGCTCGTTTTGAAAATCAGCCAAAAGACAATAAAGTTCTTTTAAGAGCGCTTAATCAATTAGCTAAAGAAAATCTATTGTTACAGTCTTCAGATTGGCCGTTTCTAATTACAACTTGGCAAGCGAAAGATTACGCTACAGACAGATTTAGAGAGCATGTTGAGCGTTTTGAATTTATCGCTGATATGATTGATAACAATTCAGTGGATGAAGCTAAATTAAAAGAAATTGAAGATATTGATAATCTATTTGAAAGTATTGATTATAGAGTGTATCTTCCAATTGAAGAGGGAGTTATCCCACAACAAGCTTCAAAATTAGCTCCACTTTATAAAGATTAAATATTAAAACCTCGTTAATTCGAGGTTTTTTATTAAAGATAAGGAAACAAAGAAAGATGACAAAAAACGTATTTGTAATTGAACACCCAGTTGTAAAACACAATTTAACAGTATTAAGGGATAAAAATTCTGATTCTGAAAAATTTAAATTTGCATTAAAAAGAATTTCTTATGCCGTTTTCCTTGAGGCGACAAAAAATCTTCCTATGGAATCAATCACTATTGATACCCCAGTTTGCAAGTGTGAAAGTGATATCATCGCAAAAGAAAATAATATAATCATCGCCCCAATTTTAAGAGCTGGTATGATGTTTTGTGAAGTAGCATCAGAAATGATGCCAGATGCTCACATTCATCACCTTGGAATGTACCGTGATGAGCGTACATTGCAACCAGTTTGGTACTATAACAAAATTGTAGAAGCGCCAGATAATCCAGAGAAAACTTTTGTGTTTGTGCTTGATCCAATGCTAGCGACTGGTAATTCAGCGGTTGATGGTGTGGCGAACTTTACTAAAAAAGGTATCCCACAAGAAAATATCATCTTTGTATGCCTTTTGGCTTCTCCAGAGGGGCTTGAGCGTCTAACATCAGAATTCCCTGATATCAGAATCATTACTTGTTCTATTGATAAAGAAATCGATTCTCGTGGATATATCGTACCAGGGTTAGGGGATGCTGGAGATAGAATATTTAACACGTAATATAAGCGATATGTATGAATTTTAGTTAATAAAAGAGCCAACTAAGGCTCTTTTATTGTATAATTTTTCTATAAACTAGACTTAAATTTAAGAGGTAAATAACGTGTTTGATTTTAATTGTAATATTGCATCTCAATATGGTGTGTACAAAAACGAGGCAGAATTTGAGGTTGCAGAATATATGTCTTCAATCAACATTAGCGCAGGCTTCCACGCTGGTGACCCTGTAAGCATTAAAAAAGCCTTAATGTTTGCAAGTGAACATAATGTAGCAGTTGGGGCAAATGTTGGATATCAAGACATTGCAGGTTTTGGACTTCGTAAAATGGATTTAAATGATGAAGAAATCGAAACTACTTTAATTTATCAAATCGGTGCCATTGCCTCTTTTGCAAAGTCTTTTGGACTTTCAATCGAACACATTAAATGCCACGGGGCATTAAAAGATGAACTTAATACAAATCTTGAATTTGCAAAAAAAGTTGCAAGTGCGATTTATAAATTCGACCCTTGGCTAAATCTTTATATCAACAACTATGAATTTAAACAAATTTTAGAAAATGAAATTAAAATTAAATGCGCTTATGAGGTTAATTTTGCCGATTATGGCACAATTAGAGGGATAAGAGAAATTGAGAACAAGGTGGATACAATTCACTTTGAAGATGTTGAATCTGCTCAAAAAGCATATGATGTTATTAAACCAAGCCCAATTAACTACAATAGAGTAAAAGAACAGGTATAGATGAAGTTTTTTAATAAAAAAGTTAGAATTCCAAAAGATGCTATTTGGCTTGTTCCAGGGCTAAAGGTTAAAAGATGGTTCGCACTTATCATCTTCGGCTCTGTAATTGCTGCTGTTGGTTTTACTTTTGTTTTTAAACTTCAACCGCTGTATTACGTTTATGATTTAGCTCAAAAGTTTATGAAAATAATCCCGCCTGAGCCTGTTGGTATCGTGTTTATTCTAGCTGGTGCGTATGTTTTTCTTATGGCTTGGAAAAAAACAAATTTTCAAACCCTTGGACTTCAAGAAAGAAAACAAAAGTCACTAGGTGAGTATGTTTATAGAAAAATGAAACTTGATAATGGCCCTAAAATTGTTGTTGTAGGTGGTGGCACAGGATTGTCCACTATGCTTAAAGGTTTAAAGCGCATTACAAGTAACATCACAGCTATTGTTACTGTTGGTGATGACGGTGGTTCATCTGGCAGATTACGCGAAGAAATGGGTATTTTGCCTCCTGGTGATATCAGAAACTGTGTCGCAGCATTAGCTGATGATGAGGATATAGTTACAAAATTATTCCAATATAGATTTAAAGAAGGCGAAGGACTATCAGGTCACAGTTTTGGAAACCTTTTTATCTCTGCTATGACCGCTATTTGTGGTGATATGGTAAGTGCCATTAAAGAATCTTCAAAGGTTTTATTAATTAGAGGACGAGTGCTACCTTCCACTACTGATGATATGCGATTAGTGGCTAAAATGGAAGATGGTTCAATTGTTAGAGGGGAAAGTAACATCCCTGAAGCTCAAAAAAAGATTATAGAATTGTCTTGTGAACCACAAATATGTAGACCAACTGAGGGTGTTATAGATGCTATAAACGATGCTGATTTAATTGTCCTAGGGCCTGGAAGCTTATACACATCTATTATTCCAAACCTTTTAGTTAAAGAAATTTCATCTGCAATTTTTGAATCAAAAGCTAAAAAAATATATGTGTGTAATGTAATGACGCAAGTGGGTGAAACTGATAACTATTCTGTTTCAGATCACATTGAAGCTTTATTTAAACACGCGAAATTGTCTTCTGGTATTGTAGATAAAAAACTTTTTGACGCTGTGCTTGTGAATAATTT
>CAYJMX010000036.1:0-4780 GCA_964371485.1 uncultured Gammaproteobacteria bacterium
AGCATTGTCACGCACTTTGTTAAACTCATCATTTCTATCAATATATGTCCAAACCGCATTTTTAATTTCATTTACCATAGAACCAGCATCATAAGTCAAGAATTTAAAACCATTGGCACACTCATTTGGATAAGAAATTATAGTGTCATCTAATCCGCCTGTTGCTCTTACAATTGGAGTTGAGCCATATTTCATTGCTATCATTTGTGATATTCCACAAGGTTCAAATAACGATGGCATTAAGAACATATCAGAACCTTTATACATTATATCTGATAAATCTGCTTTAAAATCAATCCACGCTCTTATGTTTGAAGAATTGTTAGACGCCCAAACAAGCGCACTTTCAGCCCCATGTTCACCTGTTCCTAGGAAAACAAAATCAGCTGGAATGTCCATTAAATCAAACTTTGCAAAGTCGATGAGCTCTAGTCCTTTTTGATAAACAAGACGTGATACCATCGCAATTAGTGGACGTTTTGGATTTTTTTCTAGTCCAAACATTTCTTGAACTTGTTCTTTAAATTTCGCTTTGTCTTTTGCTTTAAAATCTTTTTTATCGTAATGTGTACCATTTAAAATGCCACAAAGCTTATATGTTTGACCCCTTAGGGTGTAATCCATCCCCTCGCCAAATTCTTGCCCTAAAATTTCTTGAGCATATCTTGGAGATACTGTTGTAATTTTATCCGCACAATAAATTGCGCCTTTTACCCAGTTTACTTTGCCATAATGCTCAATGCAGTTGTCATTATAAACATTATCCCATCTCATATTTGCAAAATCTACAATTGCACTATCGCATGCGCCTTGATAAGCAAGGTTGTGGATTGTGAAGATTGATTTTGTGTCTTTGTAGAAATCATCAAATTTGTAGTTTGTTTTTAAATAGATTGGAAGCATAGCTGTATGCCAATCATTCGCGTGGATTATATCAGCTTTAAAGTTTAAAAGCTTGGCATATTCAAGTACCGCTAATGAAAAAGAAACATATCTTTGCTGTTCATACATCTCATCAACCCACCGAGGATACACAACATCAAAACATGAGAAGTATTTTGGGTTGTCTACAAAAAATACATTAACATTTTTTGTGTTTGGCATTTTGCACATTTTAAGTTTAAAAATGTGTTGAGTGTGCCCCATATCAATTCTTAATTCTGAATTTGGAAGCTCTTTGATTTTATATTTCTTTTCATCAATCGAACCGTATAAAGGTGTGAAAACAGCTATTTCACAGTTTTCTTTTTCTAGTGACAATGGAAGTTCGCCCACAACATCAGCGAGCCCTCCCACTTTTGAAAATGGCGCAACTTCAGCGCTTGCAAATAAAACCTTTAGCTTCTTTTTTCTCATATTTCTATCCTTATAAAGTTGATAATATTTGTAGTGTTTCTTTTAAAATTTCTTCTGGATTATCACTGTTCACTTTTTTTGCACTGTGCTCTAGCGCGCTTTGATATTCGTTTTGATTATATCCAAGGGATTGTAATACATTTTGCACTTGAGCAATTGAATCCTTTGAAATTTTATCAGATACATTATTTATCTTATCTGTCATTATTGTTGAATTTAAGCTTATATTTGTAAGCTTGTCTTTAAGTTCAAGAATAATCTTTTGAGCCATTTTTGCCCCAACACCTTTTGCCCTTGAAATGAGTTTATAATCCTCATCAATTACGGCACCAATAAGTTCTGAGCCAGAAAATTCATCAAGCAAAGTAAGTGCCACCTTTGTTCCAACGCCAGAAACTGATGTTAATATATCAAAAATTGTTCTATCTTCTTTAGCAAAAAAACCACAAATGGTCATAGAATCTTCTTTGTGAATAAGTTTTGTGTATATTTTAGCTTCACTATTAATTTCACCCAAAAGTGATATTGTTCTTGAGTTACAAAGGATTGAATATCCAATATTATTATTTTCAACAACAATATTTGGGGAATTTTTAGATATTAAAATGCCTTTAATGTAATCATACATCTAGCTTTTTACCAAGTCTTTCTATCGTTTGAAGATCTTCTTGAGGGCTTATTCCAATTGTTGTTAAATAGTTTCCTATTAAAATCGCTTCAACACTTTTTTTAAGCGCAAGTTCCATATTGTCCTTGCTTAATCTTAGTGCTCTTCCGCCAGCAAATCTTACACTAGAGTTTGGATTTGCAATTTTAAACACGGCAGTTGTTCTTAAAATGTGTTCTTCATCAATTTTATTTAAATACCCTTCAAAAGGCGTTCCTTTAATTGGGGTAAGAATGTTAAATGGGATTGATTCTGGTTGAATTTGAGCCAGTTCTAATGCCATTTCAACTCTTTGCTCTACGGTTTCTCCCATACCAATTATCACTCCACAACAAAGCTCTAGTCCTGCTTTTTTTACCTTGTTTATAGTATCAATTCTATCTTCATATGTATGAGTGTGAGTAATTTCACCGTGATATGACTTACAAGTGTTTATGTTGTGATGGTATCTAACCAATCCTGCCTCTTTTAAAGTTTCAGCTTGACCTTCTTTTAAAATGCCTATTGAGGCGCAACTTTTAAGGCCAAGGGAATTAATTTGTTTAATCATTTCACAGAAAATTGGCATATCCCATTCTTCAGGTGATCTTCCAGAGGTCACAATTGCAAATCTTTTTGCACCGTTTTGCTTTGCTTCTGTCGCTACTTTAATAACCTCTTCAACGCTCACAAGTGGGTGAGTTTCAATGCTTGTCATATAGTAAGAACTTTGAGAACAATACTTGCAACCCTCTTGGCATTTGCCAGTTTTAGCACTTATTAAAGAGCAAAATTCAACGCTGTCTTTAACTTTTTGCTCTGATAAATTTAAAAGTTCACTTAGTTCTAAATTGTATAATTTTAATAATTCTTGTTTGTCCATGGCCTAATTATACACACAACAATGCTAGCTTTCAACTTGATTTATCGAATCTACAATTTTTTGAGCAGATTTTTCATCCCCTAGCATCTTATAGCAATAAATTAAGCTAATATAAAAATCTCTTACATCACCCTTTAAATAAAGCGCTTTAAGCAGATGTTTTTTTGCTTTTTTATATTCCTTTTGTGCTAGATAGCAATGTGCCAAATTATAATGGGCATAAGCAAAACTTTTGTCTTGCTTTATGCTTAATTTGAAATTTTTTATGGCTAAATCGTAAGATTTTTTTTCTAATAAAATGCACCCAATGTTGTAATATGCCTTGTGGCTGTCTTCTTTTGCTTTAATTGCATTGTTGTAATTTTCAATAGCTTCACTAGTTTTTTTCTCATCGTCATTAATGTTTCCTAGGATAATAAAAATATCTTCAGTCCTTTGATTAATCGGAATCTGCTCCAGAAGCTTTATAGCCTCTTTTTTATTATCTGTAGAATAAAGTGCAAACGCTTCACTTTTGATATCATAAATTTCTTTTTCGCTTAATTCCGCGCTATAAGCGATGTTTGCTAGATTGAAAAAAACTATAGCCAATAGAATCAAATTCATGGATGATTTTAAAAATTGATTTTTATATAAAATTAAAAACATAACCTCAGTCTTTTATTTAGTACATACTAAAATGTTAACATTTATTTAGTTTTATTTGCAACAACAAATATTTAAAGTAAAATTATTAGTGTAAACTACAGTCGTAAAATATGAATCAAACATTAGATAAAACAGCAAATCCAAACAATAGGCCAGTGCCAAAGTCATACAAAAGAAGAAAGAGAAACAACAATTCTGGTGGATTCTTTAGGTCTTTTTTAATGACGCTAACTGTACTTGCATTTTGTACTGCAATTATTTACGGAAGTGATTTAAAAAGAGGCATTACAAACGTGGCTTCAGCTATTACAGCGGGGCCAGAATCTCGTACCGAGCTGTCTTTGCCGTTTTCTTCAAAAAGACAAAACATCTTGCTTTTAGGTGTAGACGCCACTGAAGAAGGCAAGGATCCATTTGCTGGAAACAGGTCTGACACTATGCTTTTAGTCAGCATAGCACCTTATGGTAAAGATGTGAATGTTTTATCTATCCCGCGTGATTCAAAGGTTTATATATCTGATCAAGATAAGCCTGATAAAATAAACCATGCCTTTGTTTTTGGTGGTTCAAACCTTGCAGTATCTACTGTTGAAGATACTTTTGGTGTTAATATCGATCATTATGTTGCGCTTTCAAATCAAGCCTTGGTGAAATTTATCGATATGATTGGTGGACTGCCAATCTATGTTGAAAAAGACATGGTTTATGAAGATAAAACAGCTGGACTTAAAATTGACCTTAAAAAAGGACAACAAACGCTATCAGGTAAAGAAGCTGAGGGTTATTTAAGATTTAGAAAAGACTCTCTTGGTGATATTGGCAGAATTACTCGTCAACAATGGTTCTTTAACGCTCTTCTTTCAAGATTAAAAGACCCAATGGTGTTGATAAAGATTCCTGATGTAATAAAGATTTTACCTAGTTATATAAAAACTGATTTATCAATATATGAATTATCTCAATACGCTGCTATGGTAAAAGGAGTTGATTCTAGTAGTTTAAGAGTTGCAACTCTTCCTGGTTCTCCATCTACAAAAGGTGCCACAAGCTACTGGATACTAGACCCTGATAAAACTCAAGAAATGATAGACAGACTAGTGTATAGAGATAAAGTTGCACCACTTACTGAAGCGCTTAGTGTCGGGATTTTATACACTGAAGACAAAGAAGCCTTAGCCAATGATTTAAGGGTGCAGTTAGAGCAAGCAGGTGCGCTTGTAAAAATGCAAACAAGAGACAAATTAACC
>CAYJMX010000036.1:4790-11132 GCA_964371485.1 uncultured Gammaproteobacteria bacterium
TTCACAATTTAAATGTAGATTCAGATATAATTAATTCTTACAAGTCTAATATTCCATTTATTAAAGAAAAACAAACAGTATATGATCCTGTGGGCTTCAATAAAGCCGCTAAAGACTTCACGATTATCCTTGCTGGTTCATAAATGTATCTATATAAAAATCAATTAGTTGATTGAGGCTTTTTGCCCTAATATTATTCTTTAGGTTGATTTAATTTTTCTTAACATGTAAGAAAATTTAAATATGTTAAACAACTTAAATGAGTCCTATCTTTTAAAATATATTTCAAATAATGCTGAAACTTTAGAAGATAATAAAATGAGACTAATTAAAACTATAAATAGTGTTGGTGGGCAAATTAAATTTAGCAATAATTGCCCAGTGTATGATATAATAGACTCGCTACATTATGCGAGTTTAAATTATGAAAAATAAAAATACCAAAAAAAGAATTTTTGAAATTGTTGTTTACGCCTTAACCTTTGCCCTTGTGTTTATACTGCTATTATACGCTGATAGATTTTCAGCGTTTGATAAATTTATTGAGGGTATTGAAAATAAGACTTTTGATTTAAGACAAAGCATATTGATGTCTGATAGAGAGCATAATTCAGATATTGTGATAGTAACTATTGATGATCCAAGTTATGAATATATAGTGAATAACTATTCCGCTTGGCCAGCCCCAAGAAGCCTTTGGGCTGAGCTTGTAGATACAATTGAAAAAGCAAAGCCAAAATATATCTTATTTGACCTTTTATTTACAGCTAGGCTTAAAAACTTTGAAGACGCTGATTTAGTGTTAATTGATGCGATTAAAAATAATAAAAATGTTTTTGTTCCTTTTAATTTTGATTATTACGATAAAGAAGTGCGTACCCCTCCTGTGCTGCCTGATGGGATAAAGCTTTCAGTTGAAAATGGAGATGTAATTAAAAACAGTAAGTATCTGAATTTTCCAAATTCCAGACCACCTATGAAAGAAATTCTTGAAGTTACAGATAATGTTGCAGCAATAAATGTGACAAGATCTGAAGATGGCATATTAAGAGAGTATTCTCCAATGTTTTACTATCAAGGTGACTTCTATCCAAGCCTAGCACTTGCTGTTGTGCTTGATGAACTCAATTTAAAAAAGAATACACTTCAAATAAGTAAAAAAAATGAAATAGTTATTGATAATAATCATATTATCCCTCTTACAAAAGAGGGAAGAATTATCCCAAATTGGTATGGTAAAGCAGGCACTTACGAGTACATTCCATACTGGCAAATTGGTAAAGCCATAAAAGAAAATGATGAAAAATTTATCAATGAAAAATTTGCAAATAAATATGTTTTAATCGGCGTTTCAACCACTTCTCTTTCAGATATTAAATCTGTACCAGTTGAAGAAAACCTCCCAGGTGTTGAAACTCACGCTACAATTTTAAATAATATGCTAGATTCTAGCTTTATTAAAAAAACGCACTTTAATTTTGACATATTAATTTCTTTGATGCTATGTCTGCTTGTCGGATTCTTTGTTCTAAGACTTGAATCCGTTATACATTCAACACTGTCATCTATTATTGTTGTTATTCTTTATTTAATGTTCAGCGTTTTTGTAATGGATAAATTTAACCTTTGGATAGGCGTTGTCTGGCCAACGCTTTTCTCTTTGTCTATTTTTATCTTTGCCTATATTGCAAAATATTTATTAAAATCAAAAGATTATGAGCACACCTATCGCCTTGCTGTTACCGATGGTTTAACAGATATGTATAATCATAGATATTTTCAAGAACAAATGATTAACAACCTTCAAAACGTTGCAAGATATGGCGGAAACTTCTCCCTTGTTCTAATAGATATTGATTTCTTTAAAAAGTTTAATGACACATATGGTCATCAAAGTGGTGACGCCGTTTTAAGACAGGTTGCAACCACAATTAAAAAAAGCATAAGATCATCTGATATTGCTTGTAGATATGGTGGCGAAGAGATGGCGGTTATTTTAACAAATACCAATAAAGAAGATGCCATTTTAGCAGCGAAAAAAATATGGCAAGCAACAAGAGAGCGCCAATTTGAACTAGCAGATGGTGGAACTACAAATGTTACCATAAGTGTTGGAGTGGCTACAGCAGAGCAAGATGGTACAACGACACAGGAGCTTATTGAATATGCGGATAAATGCTTGTATAAAGCTAAGCAAGAAGGCAGAGACAGGGTAATAAGCGAGATTTAGCATTTAAAAAAATGCTTTTGCATCCTTATTTCTTTTATACTATAATTTAAAAAAATGAATTTAGAGGAAGGTTTATAATAATATGGCAAATTCAGTTGTAATCGTTGGAAGAGTTGGACAAGACCCAGAAATGAAATATTTTGAAAGCGGCAAAGTAAGAACAACTTTTTCTGTTGCTGTTAATCGTTGGAACGCTAAAGAGAAGGCTGAAACAACTGACTGGTTCAATGTTGATGTTTGGGATAAACAAGCAGAAATTGCTGGTGAGTGGGTTAAAAAAGGTCGCTTAGTTGGCGTTGAAGGCAGAATTGCTGTTAATAAATGGCAAACTCCTGATGGCGAAATGGCAGAGCGTTATTTAATTCGTGGCACAAATGTAAGATTAATGGGCTCTAAAAAAGACGAGAACTAAGTATGATTTCATTTGATACTATAGGTATAATAGCGGATGATTTAACTGGTGCAAACGATACAGCACTTCAGTTTTTCTTAAAAGGCGCAAGTACTGAAATTCTTTTAGGCTTTGAAGAGGAGCTTAAAAATCACGTTAACGTGGGCGCTTGGGCAATTTCAACGGAATCAAGAAATATTGATAAAAATGACGCTGCAAACCTTGTGTATAAAACGGCATTGGCGCTAAAGAACAAGTTAAATGTTGAATACTTTTATAAAAAAGTCGATTCAACCCTAAGGGGTAATTTGGCATATGAAATCTTTGCTACACTAGAGGCTACAGGTTCTGACGCCGCTGTTCTGGCTCCTGCTTTTATTCAAGAGGGCAGAATTACAATTGGTGGATATCAGCTTGTAAAAGGTGTCCCAATTGAAAGAACAGACGCCGCTCGCGACCCTTCTTCTCCAATATATGAATCTAATATTGTTGATATTCTTCAAAAACAAGTTGGAGATTCGGCAAAATCTAAAATAGGCTCTATTGAATTAAACACAATAGCAAAAGGCGCTGGCCCTATAGTTCAAAAATTGGCAGAATTAATTGATGATGGTAAAAAAATTATTGTCCTTGATTGCGTTTCTACAACTGATTTTGAACAAATTGTACTAGCTCTTGAAAAATCTTCATATAACATTTTGCCTTGTGGCTCAGCTGGGCTTGCTCAAGCGCTTGCTCCTGTTTGGCTTGGTGATGTAAAAATAAATAGTGCAACAAGAACGGTTCCAAAATTGCCAAAATTGGTATTGTCTGGTTCTGCTACAAAATTAAGCAAGTTGCAAATCAAAAAACTAGAAGACGATGATAATTTTTCTGATCGTTCTTATTTCTTGTCTTTAACTCTAAATGATATCATAGAGGGCGTTAGCACTCAATTAGTGGATAGAATTGCTGATAATTTAAAGAGGGCAAATCTTGTTTGTGTCCATGTAAGTGATCTAGAAGATGAACTAGATACAGACGATGCGAAAAATTTCTTGATTGATCAAGGTGTGACAAAAGAAAAACTATCAAAAATGATTACTCAATTCTTGGCCACTCTTGCTTGTGATATTAAAAAAGAAGCTGATTTTATATTGGTAACTGTTGGTGGCGAGACTTCAACTGCTTGTTGTAACGAGATTGATGCAAGATACTTACAAGTAGTGGATTCAATCTTTCCTGCAATTCCACTATGTATAGATTCAAACGATCAGCTTGTGGTTACAAAATCAGGTAATTTGGGTATTTCTTCAACTTTAGTTGAAATAATTACCTACCTTGAGCATCACCACAATGAGTAAAATTGCAATTACCACCGGCGATAGACTTGGTATTGGTGCTGAAATTACAAAAAAAGCGCTTGATTTTTTAAAGCCAATAAAAGAAAGAGTTTTAATTATCGGAGATAAAATTTCTGATGATTATGAAACATTAGAAATTGATGAAAAAGATAATGGTACCTTTTGTTTTAAATCACTTGAACTTGCTTGCGCTTTAGCTAATGATAAAAAAATTCAAGGCATTGTAACCGCTCCTGTTTCAAAATATGCCTTGTTTAAATCTGGATATAATTATTCTGGTCAAACAGAAATTTTAAAAGAATTTTTAATAGGCGATGCTCAAATGCTATTTATAGCAAAATCAATAAGGATGATGCTTTTAACTAGGCACCTTCCGCTAAACGAGGTGAAACTAGATTTTGATTTAATTAAAAATTCTACTATTACATTGAATAATTTTTTAATTGAAAAGTGCAATATCGCTGCTCCTAAAATAGGCCTGTGTGCGCTTAATCCGCACGCTGGAGAAAGTGGGATGCTAGGTAGAGAAGAAATAGAAATTATGATTCCCGCTGTTGATTATTTAAAAACAAATGGAA
This sequence comes from uncultured Gammaproteobacteria bacterium, assembly GCA_964371485.1. Classification (GTDB taxonomy): domain Bacteria; phylum Cyanobacteriota; class Vampirovibrionia; order Gastranaerophilales; family Gastranaerophilaceae; genus CAYJMX01. Next base: position 9,333 of record CAYJMX010000036.1, read on the forward strand.
TAGACATTGATTATCCAAAAAGTGCTGATGGCATATTTGCTGATGTCGGCAAGAAATTTATGAAAAATGAAAAACAAACATATGACGCTATTTTAGCTTCATATCACGATCAAGGATTGTGCCCAATTAAGGCTCTAGCGTTTGATGAAGCGGTTAATGTCACTATTGGATTAAATGTCATAAGAACTTCTCCAAGTTGTGGAGTGGCGTATGATATTTTTCAAAAAGGGATTGCTAATCCGAATTCGATGATTGAGGCAATTAAACTCGGGTTGGAATTATCTTCTACTTTTGTATAGAATTCTTAACATAATGGTACTATAATTGTAAAATATAGGTTATAATTAAAATGTTAAGTTTAATTAAGGGTACATTATGACATTTAACATTAACGGACCTTCAAATAAACCCGTAATAACCGAAGCCCAGAACATGATGAACAACGGCGGCGGTGGCAACACCGGCTATTTTGAGCGCGAACAAGAACAAGAAGCTATTAATTTTATTGATTCTAGTGAAGAAGATAGCTTTAAAAAAACCGTTGATTTAGAAGAAGACGATGATGACATTTTGATTGTCGATAGAATTATTGAATTCTTCAAAAAAATGTTCAAGGCGATTGCTAATTTTTTCTCCCCAAAGAAAAAAATTGATGCCCCAGAGGGTTTTATAACATTTAGGAATAATTGACTTTTTAAAATACATAATTAAACACTATGTATGAAAAAGATTTTAGAAATGATTTTTAAATGTTCAAGCTGTTCACATGCAAATGCAATTTCAAACTCAAATGAGGGATATTGCCCAGATTGTGGTGCTTATGTGAAAAAATATTACTACATAGTGAGATGCTCTTGTTGTGAAGTTAAGCGCGAAGCAAAAGCGCAATTTAGTGAAGTAAAACCAAAAGACAAGTTCTGTATGAACTGTGGTAATGCAAACTTTTATGTTGAAAAACACGATGCCATAAGCTTTATCGACATTCATTTTGCATTACAAAAAAAAGAAGAGGTAGACAGCGAGGTCTACACTCTTGCAAGCTCACAAGTGTGGGCTGATGAAAATTCCACCTGCGAGATTAAATTACTATCAAAGGCCGTCTAATATATTTTATTGTTTTTTATGCTAAAATGTTTCTATGAAACAAAAGCCTTTTCAAATAGTGTCTAATCATTCGCCCGCAGGTGATCAGGTTAATGCCATTAAAGAATTATCAAATGGCATTAAGCTTGGCGATCAAAATCAGACCTTGCTTGGGGTAACAGGCTCAGGTAAGACATTTACAGTTGCAAATGTTATACAAGAAGTGCAAAAGCCAACTCTTGTAATATCACACAACAAGACGCTAGCGGCACAGCTTTATAATGAATTTAAAGAACTGTTTCCAAATAACGCTGTTGAATACTTTATATCTTATTATGACTATTATCAGCCAGAGGCGTATATTCCAAGGACTGATACATTTATTGAAAAATCGGCAACAATAAATGATGAAATTGATAGATTAAGACACAACACAACAAGAAGCTTATATGAAAGAAATGACGTTATTGTTGTGGCATCTGTCAGCTGTATTTACGGCCTTGGGCTGCCGCAGAATTATTTTAGAGGCTCTATCACTTTAAAAATTGGAGATGAAATTCCAAGACAAGATTTATTATTGCACCTAGTTTCTACAAGATATGAAAGAAATGATGTTGAATTAAAGCGTTCAACATTTCGTGCTCGCGGCGATATTGTTGAAATTATGCTATCTTATGAAAAAGTCATTACAAGGATTTATTTCTTTGGTGATGAAAT
>CAYJMX010000037.1:0-5347 GCA_964371485.1 uncultured Gammaproteobacteria bacterium
CTTGTTTGGTTAAAGTCGCTACAGCACTAGCATAGTCGCTTATTAACCATACTGGTGGGTTTTTAATAAATTCAGGCAAGAATGTGAAGCCTTTTAAAAATTGTATTAAATAGCCTGTCCACGCGCTTGAAACGGCAATGTATCCAACAAGATACTCCAGCATTAATACCCAACCTACAATAAAAGCTAAAAATTCGCCCATTGTAGCGTATGTATAAACATATGCTGAACCTGCTACAGGAATCATAGAGGCGAACTCAGAGTAACACATAGCAGAGAAAATACACGCCAGTGATGCTAAAATCATTGATACAACTAAAGCAGGACCTGCTCCAGCACTTTCAGGCGAGCCTGATGCTGCGATTCCAACTACGGTAAAAATTCCGCTACCTATAATGGCACCAACACCAAGAACTATTAAATCAAAAGCGCCTAAAGTTTTTTTAAGCCCTCCCTTGCTCGCGTTTTCAAGGATTTCATCTGGATTTTTGACCTTAAATAGGTTGCTTACAAATTTTCCTAATAATCCTAATTCCATTTTTTCTTCTGTGGTGTTGTTAATATCTTTCATTAATCTTTTTCTTTTTCTATTTTTTAATCAAAGGAAAACCTAAGTTTTCTCTTTGCTGTACATATAATTTAGCAACCGCTGCTGCCATTGTTCTTACTCTGTTGATATAATTAACTCTCTCGTCTTTACTGATTACTCCTCTAGCATCAAGGAGGTTAAATGTGTGCGAACATTTTAATACCCAATCGTATGCAGGGAGCACAATTTGTGCTTCAAGACAAGAAAAGGCCTCTTTTTCATATAGGTCAAACATTTCAAAAAGCCTTTGAGCGTTAGAATATTCAAAGTTGTACTTTGATTGCTCGATTTCATTTTGAAGATAAATGTCACCGTATTTTAATTCGTTGTTCCACATAACATCATAGACAGAATCAACGTTTTGAAGATACATTGCAATTCTCTCTAGTCCATATGTAAGTTCTAGTGCCACAGGTTTTACCTCAAGCCCACCAACTTGCTGGAAATATGTAAATTGTGTAATCTCCATACCATCAAGCCAAACTTCCCAGCCAACTCCCGCTGCACCAAGCGTTGGGCTTTCCCAGTTATCTTCAACAAATCTCACATCGTGTTTTGACAGGTCTATCCCCATAGCCTCTAATGAATTTAAATATAGGTCTTGAGCGTTGTCTGGAGATGGTTTTAAGATAACTTGATATTGAAAATAGTGCCCCAGTCTGTTTGGATTCTCGCCATATCTAGCGTCAGTTGGTCTTCTGCAAGGTTCAATCATCGCCGTATTAAACGGTTCAGGACCAAGTGATCTTAAAAAAGTAGCAGGATTCATTGTGCTTGCGCCTTTTTCGATATCATATGGTTGTTGAATGATACAGCCGTTGTCTGACCAGTATTTTGAAAGATTTAATATTAGTTCTTGAAATGTTAAAGCCATGTTTTTTTTCTTTTTTCTACTTTTGTAATTTTATCATAAATAAACTAGAACGAGTTTTTGTTGTCGTAGTCTATTCTTCCTATTAATTTGTTGAATTTCTTTGTAATTTCTTTGAATTGTTCAATGTTTAAACTTTGGTGTCCATCAGAAGATGCGTGATCAGGATCGTGATGCACTTCATAGATTAAACCGTGAGCGCCAGCTATAAGGGCAGCTTTACCCATAGGTTCGATTAAATATCTCTTTCCCGTACCGTGTGATGGGTCGATAATTATCGGCAAGTGAGAGAATTTTCTTATAATTGGAACAGCAGCTATATCAAGCGTGTTTCTTGTAAAGTCTGTGTCTGTGCCTTTTATGCCTCTTTCGCAAAGAATTACATTTGGGTTTCCGTTGTAAACAACGTACTCTGCCGCTAGCAAGAATTCTCTTATAGGAGCAGCAGGGCCTCTTTTAATGATTACAGGCTTGTCTATTTTGCCTAATGCTTTTAAAAGCTTGTAATTTTGCATATTTCTTGCGCCAACTTGCAAGACATCGGCGTACTCACAAACAAGGTCAATTTCTGTTGTATCCATTACTTCTGTTACAACAAGCAAGCCTGTTTTTTCTCTGGCGTGAGCTAGATACTGCAAGCCTTTTTCTTCAAGACCTTGAAAATCATAAGGTGAAGTTCTTGGTTTAAATGCGCCACCTCTTAAAAACTGACAACCCATATCACGAGCGGCATATGCCACCTCTAGTAGGCCATCTAGGTCTTTTTCAACACTGCAAGGGCCAACCATTAATACTGGTTTTTCTTCTCCGCCAAGCTTCACACCATTTTTAAATGTGATAATAGTATCGTTTTCTTTTGTGCTTTTTGATACTAATTTGTACGGCTCTTGGATAACTTTTACTTCTCTAACACCATCAAATGTATTGATACTTGTAGAGTTAATTTTTGTTTTATCGCCCAAAACGGCGATTACTGTTAGCTGTATGCCTCTGTTGATATTAACTTGCAATCCTTTTGAGTGGATGTAATCAACAACTTTCCCTATCTCTTTTTCGCCAACTTTTGGCTCCATTATAACTATCATTTTTTGCTCCAGTAAATATTCTTGCTGAACTATTAAACCATAAAAAAAACTATTTTTAAAGAGTTTTTAAAAATAGTTTTTCATAACTTATTATTTTTTAAACAAAGGATTAGTCATCTTTTTCAGCTGGCTTTTCAGTTTTTTGAGTTGCCTCTGCTGCCTTTGCCTTTTTTGATTCTATAGTTTTCTTTTCAACCATATCAACAAGCTTGCCTGTTACTGGTACCATAAGGATTGTAACTAGGAATCTTACAACAAACGAGAATACAGTCAATGATTTCGCTTTGCCAAGTCTTCCTTCAAAGTCGCCCAATGCCTTTTTGAAACCTGAAGATCCAATTACATCTTCAGCTAATTTTCCAAGAGCTTTGTCATCACCTTTTTTAGCAAGATCTGGGAATTGTTCAGTTGCTTTTTTGATAACATCAGTAGCCTTATTTTCAGCCAATGCGTTTCTTGCGCCTTTTAAGAATACATCAGAGAAAGCGTCAATTGTAAATGCCATTGTTGAAGACACAGCCGTGATTAAAACGTTATTTATCATAAGTGGCATTTTGCGCTCTTCTGCAATTTTTGAAGATTTTCTTGTGTTATTTACATAGAAGTAAGTAACTGCAATTGAAGCCAAGTCTGACATTCTAGCTGCTGGTTTTGGAAGCTTGCTTAATCCTACAACAAGTTTTTTTGAAAGCTTTGTTGTACTTGCTTTTCCGATAACATCAGCTATGCCGTCTTGAATTTTAACGTTTGCATTTTTAACAGCTGTCTGTGCGCTATCCATAAACGGGATTTTGCTTTTTAAGTTGCCAGCTTTTTCAAAAAGAGGCATTTTTTTAAGCTTATCGCCGAATTTTTCATACTTTGTTTCATTTAATAAAACTGGCTCAAAAGTGTCTTTAATGATTTTTTCTATGCCAGATTTTACTTCTGGAGCATATCCTTCAAGGTTTCCCTTAAAAGACTGAGCGTTTGACATTGTAGGTGTTAATTTCATTTAATCGCCCCTCCTGAAAATTGTTTAAACACTTGCTCTTTTTCGCTTAATTTAAACTGACTTGTAAGTATTGGAGCAAGTTCTTGCTTAATTGCTTCTGTGTCTTTACCTTTTTTGTTAGAGAAGAAAGCCTTAACAAAATATGGCATAAGTGCAATAGTTACAGCCGCTTTAAATGGGCTGCAAGCAATATCAGCTACGTTTTTATAGAATGTTTTATAAATGCTTTTTAATTTTGTATCATCAAGTAATACGGCTTTGTTTTTATCTGCAACAACTGTGTTTTTAAGTGTTTCAGCATAATCTTTTCCAAGATATTTAGCCATATTTTCTGATTTCATTACTTTTTCAAGAGCTTTTGAAATTGGCGTCATAAAAATGTAACCAATACCAAAGCCGGCTGCTGCGCCAACTGCGTTTCTTGCAGCTGTCATTTCTTTATCTTCTCGTTTAGCACCTGGCATTGCAAGTACAAACATTGGTTTTAGAGCACCCGCCAAACCTAGCGTTACAATGTTTTTAAACAGTTGTTCATCAGTGTGTACAAGTTTAAGAGTTTTGCTAACTTTTTCACTGTTGGTAAATTTGTGGAAAAATTCACTTGGGGCTTTGTATTTTTGTCCAGCCTCTTCGTGTAATTCTCTAATTACCTTGCGTGCTGCAGATCTAAATGGATCTGTAACATCATCGACAATAGCAGAGGCGCCTTTAAAATTGACAACGTCCGAGGAATTGACCTCTTTTATCAATTTTGGAGAATTTTGTTCTTTGTAATTTAACCCAACACCTTTTGCTTGTCCAACTTGCAACATGTTTTTTGTGCTATTTAGTTGTGAAGCGTTTGAAATAACTTTCATAGTATTAGTATAAATCCTGAAATTTAAATCTTTTGCGGTTTCTACTTGAAAACTTTACATTGCTTAACATTGATTTGCGAAACTCTTATTCTGATTGCTTTTCAAAATCTGAATTTGATTTTCCAATTTATCCACTATCAATTTTTCAAGATTAATTTTGTATAAATTGTTGATTTCTTTTATAAAAAAGCATGGGCTAGTGATGTTAATTTCAATTATCTTTCCATCTATAACATCAAGGCCTGCCATATATACGCCGTCTTTTATGAGTTTTTCTTTAATGACATGCTCAAGATTTTTTTCTTCTTTTGTAATTGGATTTAATTTTAAAGTTGAATCGTTTTGTTCGTTAAATTTAAAATCGTCATTTGCTCCAACTTTTTGAACACAAAAATCAAGAAGTTCGCCACATAAAAATATTAATCTCTTATCACCTTGCTCTACGCCCTTTAAATATTTCTGCACCATAACAGTGGTTTTAGAGTTCTCAGTGGCATTATTTATAATAGAGTTTGTATTTTTATCGCCATCATAAAGGTAATATACGCCACTTGAAAAACAACGATTAAGAGGCTTTATAATAATTTCTTTGTGTTTTTTTAAAAATTCTTTAATCAATTTAGAGTCTGATGTGACAATGTTTTCAGGGGTGCACTCAGGAAAGTCATTTACATATAATTTTTCATTTTTATCCCTGAGGGCTTGTGGTGAGTTTAAAATTAGCGTTTTTGTCTTATCTACCATAGATAAAATGTATGTTGCATTAATGTAATTAATATCTACGGGTGGATCTGGCCTAAAAAATATAACATCAAATTCTTCAAGTTCGGCTGATTTTATCTCTTTGGTTTTATATAGTTCATCGTTTTTAAAATAGCTGTCTACAAATGTGCATTTTGCCTTAGAGTTTTTAACGTAAAGCATGTTTTTTGTGGCAATCTGCACGCTATG
>CAYJMX010000037.1:5357-11001 GCA_964371485.1 uncultured Gammaproteobacteria bacterium
GGCCGCGTTTTAAAAATTCAACATTGAGCCAAAAGTTTGTAATAAGCTTGTTGAATTCAAACCATTTGAACTCTAATTCATCGATAATTAATAATATTTTCATAATTTGAATTATAGCCTAAATAAAAATAATGGTTTAAAAATTTAAATTTACATAGTATAATTGTTTTTATGAAAAAATGTCCCTTCAAAAATCAACATTGCGATGATGAATGCGCGTTGTTTATACCACAAGATGAATTGAATGAATTAGTATTAAACAGGCTTAAAGCACTAGGTGTATACAATGATAAATTTGGCGGAATATGCTCTTTAAAATCCATGGGGCTAGCTCAGATGCGCCATATTTTTGAGAACACAACGGTGTATAAATAGGTAGTTGGCTAAAAGGATTATTTTATTATGCATAATGAGCTTATAATTAAACAAATGAGAGATAAAATAAAAGAAGATTCAACAAACGTTGACAATTATAGTCAGCTTGCAAGTTTCTTGATTTCAAAAGATATGTATGACGATGCCCTCAAGGTATATGATGAACTTTTGAAAATATATCCAGATGATATCCAGGCGCTTGTAAATGCGGGCAGTATTCATTTTTTCAATAAAAATTTTGATGATGCTGTAGTTAATTATGAAAAAGCACACAAAATTCAGCCAGATTCTTTTGCTGTTAATTTAAATCTTGGTAACGCTTATGCTGAAAAAGGTGCGTACTCTAAGGCGATTAAACACTATAAAATAGCAGAAATATTAAAGCCAGATAGTGAAGAAGTATACAGTGCGCTTGGTTATTTGTATTTTGAAAATGAAGACTACGAAAATGCAACTTCGTGTTTCAAAAAGGCAATAAATATTGATAAAGCAAACATTGAAGCGCACATCAGTTTGGCAAACATTTATCAAAAAACTAATGAAAAGTTGCTTGCTGCAGCGTTTTTCCAAAAAGCTTTCATACTTGATGTAACAAATAAAGTTGCCTGCTTAGCCTTGGCTAATGCGTATTGTGAAATCGGAAACTATGAACACGGCAACAAGCACTTTGAGCTTGCAACAAAGCTTGATCCAAATTATTATGCAGCTTGGTCTTGTTGGGCGATTGCATATAACGACAATAACCAGCTGGATAAAGCTTGTGAGTGTCTTGAAAAAGCAATTGATATTGATAAAACTAGGCCTAACGCGTATTTACTGTGGGCAAATATTTTGGTGTCTAAAAAACAGTACGCTGAAGCAATTGAATTATACAAACACGCATTGAGCTATTCTGATGAAAAAGCAATCATTCTTACATTTATAGCAAACGCCAATGTGCTTCTTGGCGATTTTGTAACAGCTGCAAAATATTATAGAGAAGCAATTAAAGAAGATCCAAACAATAATGAAATAGTATTAATTTATTTTGATGTTCTAACATCTTATATAAAAATGAGGGCGGCATAATATGGCTAAAAGCATACAGGTTCAACTGCTTGAAAGAATTGTATCGGCACTTTCATATATTACTTTTGGCTTTGCAGGTGTAATTTGGATTGTGATTAGCTTTTTAACAAAAAACGAGATGTCACCTTTTTGTTCATATAATATTTATCAATCAATTTTCTTATCATTGACGCTATATATAATATCAACACTTATGGATATAATTGTTGGACTGTTAAGCTCTGTACCATATATTGGCGATTTTATTACAAAGGTTGCTTTGTGGATTAATGGCGTGCCGATTTTCTTTGGTAAATCTATATTGGGATTAATTATTTTTGCACTAATAGTTATCTTTGCACTTGTTTCTCTTATGGGAAGACGTCCATATATTCCTTTTGTATCAAATGTAATTAATCAAAACTTTAGGAGGTAATTATCAAAAATATATTTTATATAGTGTACATATTTTTAATGACAAGTCCTGTGTTCGCCCAAGCACAAGAAGTCACAAGTGAAGATACACAGCTTGTTTTAAATAATACTAGTTATGAACCTAATTACCTATCTATGCTCTTTGGGCTTGCTTTTGTAATCTTGCTTATATACGTTTCTGGTTTTTTGTATCAAAACCTTTTGGGCGTTAATGCTAAATTCAGCAAGGTAAATCAAAAAGGTGAAAAGAATAAAATAAATCTTGTATCAGCACTGCCATTAGGTCAAGGCAAGAATTTATACCTTGTAGAGGTTAATTCTAAGGCGATTTTACTTGGGGCAACACAAACAAATATTTCTCAAATTTGTGAGGTAGAGCTAGAAAAAGAAAGTGTTGAATTAAAAGAAAAGAGTGAAAATGAGTAATACTGTTAAAATTGCAAAGCATAACCTTTCAAACTTTTCTCGTTGTTTTATAATCGCTGAAATTGGAATTAATCACAATGGCTCAATTGATACAGCTAAAAACCTTATTAAGCTTGCAAAGTCAGCTGGATGTGACGCTGTAAAATTTCAAAAAAGAACAGTAGATAAGGTCTATACTCCTGAAGAATTGAGCATGCCAAGAGAAAGCGTTTTTGGAAGTACAAATGGTGATTTAAAATATGGCTTAGAATTTGGATATAATGAGTATAAACAAATTGATGAGTACTGTAAGAGCCTCGATATTACTTGGTTTGCTTCTTGTTGGGATTTAGAATCTATTGATTTTATTGAAAAGTTCGATGTTCCTTGTCACAAAGTTCCATCCGCCCTTATAACAGATCTTGAATTGTTGGAAAAATTAAAGTCTACAAATAAGCCAATATTACTTGCTACAGGCATGAGCACAATGGAGCAAATTGATAAAGCAGTTGAATTTTTGGGTGAAGATAATCTTGTTATAATGCACGCTACATCTACTTACCCGAGTGATAATAACGAACTTAATTTAAATGTAATTCCTGAATTTATGAAAAAATATAGTGCGCCAATTGGTTATTCTGGCCATGAAAAGGGTATTTTCCCATCAGCTATGGCAGCTTCAATGGGGGCGTGCACTGTAGAGCGACATATCACACTTGATAGAACCGCTTGGGGCTCAGATCATCCTGCTAGTCTTGAACCTGAAGGACTTAGAAAACTTGTTAGAGATATTAGATCTATTTCTTCAATAAAAGGTGATGGTGTAAAAGTTGTATATGATTCAGAATTGCCTATTTTGGCAAAGTTAAGAAAAGTGGGGAATTAAAGTGTTAAAACTTTCAAAAGATATTAAACTCGTGGCTTCAGACTTTGATGGCGTATTTACAGACGGTTCAGTATTTATTGATGAGGACTTAAAACAAGTTAAAAAGGTCAATTTTTCTGATATTATGGGCGTTTCAATGCTTATAAAAGCTGGCTATACTTTTGCTATTATTTCTGGTGAAACCTCAAATATTTTGAACTATTTTAAAAACAAGTTTAATATTGAAGAAATCCACGGCGGAATTCGCCAAAAGGGAGTTGTAGTACAGGAGTTGATGCAGAAATATAATTTAAAATCACATGAGATTTTATTTATTGGTGATGATATTAATGACATTCCTGCTTTTGATTGTGTCGATTACAAAATTGCCCCACAAAATGCTAATCCTATTGTAAAGATAAAAGAAGGTGTACAAATCACCGAAAATTATGGTGGTGCGGGCGCTTTTCGTGAAGTTGTTGATACGCTTATAAATATATAGTAAAATTAACCCATGTTTAGCTTTTATAAAAAAATTGTCCAATACGTAAATAAGCTTAATACTGTTGTAAATGAGTACAAGCACGCAGGTAAAGAGGTTTCAATGCCTTCTTACGCTTATGTAAATTGGGGAATGTATTTAGCTGAAATGGGCAAAGACGCTCAAGCTAGAGAAAAGTTTGAACTAAGTGCTTCAATGATAAATAAATCCCCAATTGCTTTTGTCAATTTGGGCATAATCTGCGCTAATCAAAGCGATTTTGAAGAAGCTATTGAAAATTTTAAAAAGGCCATAAGGGTTGATAACACTTATCCAAAAGCTTGGACACTGCTTGCTAGTGCCTATGGTGAAGTTTCAAAAAACAAAGAGGCTAAAAAAGCTTTTAAAACCTCACTGTTGCTTGATCCAAGAAATGCTCAAACATATATCAACCAAGGGATTTTCTATGCAAGACTGGAAAAAGCTCAAGAAGCCCTAAAGTCTTTTAAAAGCGCGATAATGCTTGATAATTCCAATCCACAACCAGTGTTTTTATCTGGGATTTTATATGTAAAAAATGAACAAGTGCCAGAGGCCATTGCGTGCTTTAAAAGAGTTGTGGCGATTTCACCTTTCCATGATCAAGCTTTATATAATCTTGGTGCCATTCAGTATAAATCTGGCGACTTTGATAGTGCTATTTCAAGTGCTAAAAAAGCCATTAGTGTAAACCCTAAAAAAGTTGAAAATATCCTCATTTTAAGTGAGTCCCATGTGGCAAAAAAGGATAAAGAGGCCGCTTTTAAGGTGTATGAAAAATATTATCAAGAATATAAAACTTCTTTTAAATTTCTTTACTCTTACGCTGTAGCACTACAGGCATTTAATATGCACAATGAGGCTATAGAAAAGTTAAAAAAAGCGCTTGAAATTGAAAATGATATGTTCCCTGCGTATTACGCGTTATCTATCTCGTATTTAAAATTAGACATAAAAGATAAAGCGTATGAAACCCTGTATAAAGTTATTGAGCTTGATCCAAATCACAGTGTGTCTATGTATAATCTTGGACAGCTGAATTTTAAAGAACAAAATTATGATGAAGCAATTAAGTGGTATGAAAAAGCAAAAGAATGTGATGCGAAATTCAATACTGCTCACTTCAACATTGCTTCTGCTTATCAGATGAAGGGCGATATTCAAAATTCTATCAAACATTGGGAAAAATCATTAAGCTATGATGATAAAAATCCAAGCGCACTTTTAAACCTTGCTAATATGTACTTTGAACAAGGCGAGCCTGATAAGGCAATAAGAAAAGCAAGAAGTGCCTATGTGCAGTCTAAGGAAAATATTGAAGTCATATTGGCGTATGCGATTTTGTTGTTGCGAAACAATGACATATATGACGCTAGTGAAAAGTTTGAAGAAGTGTTAAAGCTTAATCCTGATAATGTTGTTGCAAAGTTTGCACTTTTAGAGTGCAAAATTAAATCGAACAAGCCTAAAGAAGCCCTGTGTGAGCTTGAAAATTACAAACAAGACCACGGAGAGAAAAAAGAATTTTTAATGTTAACACTTCTGGCGTATTTAAAAATAGACGAGATGGAAAAAAATAATTTTATGACTTCTCAAATTTTAGAAATATGTGATAGAATAATAACAACTCACGGTGAAGACGAGTGGGTACAAAAAATCAAAAAAGATTATACCGATAAGCATAACAACAAAGATAGTGAGAACTAAGATGGGAATTATTGTCCAAAAGTACGGCGGGACTTCAGTTGCAGATTCAGAAAAAATGAAAAATGTAGCGCGTGCCGTCATCAAAGAGAAGTTAAATGGAAACAAAGTTGTAGTTGTAGTGTCTGCTATGGGGCATACGACTGACAATTTAATTAAGCTTTCAAAAGAAATTACCACAACCCCACATGAGCGTGAGATGGACATGTTATTATCTTGTGGTGAACAAATTTCTATGTCATTACTTGCTATGGCAATTCAAGAGCAAGGTCATAAGGCTGTAAGTTTAAATG